>JBILWF010000566.1:0-2913 GCA_044370075.1 Chthoniobacteraceae bacterium
CGGCCGTGTTGACGATGACATCGGCTCCCGCGCAAACCAAGCCCATCACCCGCGGCAAATGGTTGATGGAAACCATCTACAACGATCCACCGCCGCCGCCCCCCGCCGATGTTCCGGAGCTGGAGAAGGCGCCGGCAAAAAACGCGGACCGTGCGCTCTCCCTGCGCGAGCGCTTTGCGATGCACCGGGAGCGCTCCGACTGCGCCTCCTGCCATGTCAAACTGGATGCATTTGGTTTTGCACTCGAGAACTATGATGCCGTCGGCAGATGGCGGGATCAGGATGAAAAAAAGAATCCCATCGACAGTTCGGGAACGCTTTTCAACCGGCATGTGTTCCGAGACATCGATGGTTTTAAAGAGGCGCTCTTGAGCGAGAAGACACGCTTTGCTCGCGCCTTCGCCAGTCACGTGCTGCAGTACGCGTTGGGACGTGAAATCGCGCCCTCGGACAAGCCCGCGCTGGATGCGATCGTCTCCCAAACCGTCGGAGAAAACTTCCGCATCCGCGACATTCTCAAAGCCGTTGCATTGAGCGAACCCTTCGCCTTGAAATTCAATCCGGCCGAACCGGTGGCATCCGCGCCTCCGGGAACGAAGTAGCTTCGCAGCACCCCCAACCCGTCCGAACATGCATATTCCCCGTATTCCCGTCACCCGGCGCGCTGTTTTGCGCGGCTTTCTTGGTTCGGTGGTTGTCCTTCCGTGGATGGAGTCTATGCAGGCGCGTGCTGCTTCGGCGCGTATTCCACAGCGCGCGGTGCTGGGCTACCTCCCCATGGGAATGCTGCGCGAGGAGTTTTTTCCGGGGGAGCAAAAGCGCGAGGAAAGCGCCTACCAAAGTCCTTTTGCGCACCTGTCTTCGCGCACGCTGCGTCCGCTGGAAAAGGTCGGTTCCAAAGTAACGCTCGTGACCGAGCTCGACAGGCTCTGGAAGGATTCGAGCGACCAGCACGAACAATGCGGAAGCTGCTTTCTTTCTAGCGTGGATCCCCGCAAGAAATTTCAGTCCCGAATGCCCCAGGGACGCACTCTCGACCACATCCTCGCCGAAAAACTCGCCGGGGAAACTCCCTTCCGCACCCTCGAGTTCAGTTGCAACCCGCACCACGACAACAAGGAGTCCATTCACTTTGAGAGCATCTCCTGGTTCGGTCCGGAACACTGCGCCAGTCCCATGCGGGAACCGCGCGAGGTTTATAAACGGCTGTTTCGCATTCCGGAAAAACAGCCTGACTCGCGCGTAACCGATCTGGTTTTGGCAGACGCGCATACGCTCTCGCGGCGGTTGGGTCACGCCGACCGGCACAAACTGGGGGAATATCTCGAATCGGTCCGCACTATTGAACGCCAGATGGAGCGGCTCGCGGCGATGCGTTCGGAGATTGAGAGACTGAACCTGCCGGAGCCCCCGGAGAGTCATGTGCCGCGCGGTGAGTTTATCCGGCTCATGGGGGATTTGATGATCGCGGCGTTGCAAAGCGGTCTGACGCGCGTGGCCACGTTCATGGTGGCTCCGGAACGCTGGGAGACGCCCTATTTATTCGAGGGCATCTCGGACAAACCGCTCGGGCACCACGGACTTTCCCACGGAGGCTGGAGCGAGTCGCTGCGCAAAATTGACGAGTTTCACGTCAGCCAGTTCGCGTACATGGCCGAGCGTATGGATGCGATTCGCGAGGCCGATGGCACGACGCTGCTGGACAACACAATGTTCACCTTCGGCTCGGGGCTGGGCCACGGACTTTCCCACTCGTACAAAAAGCTGCCGATCATCGTCATGGGAAGCGGCGGCCGAAAGCTCAAGACCGGCTTCCAACTCACCTGCAAGGCGGGCACCGCTCTGGCCGACCTCTGGTTGACGCAACTGCGCGCCGTGGGTGGCGAGCAGGAGAGTTTCGCCGACAGCTCCGGCGTGCTTTCGGACCTGCTGGTGTAGAGCAAATCCGCGGCGCGCGGCAGAGGGTGCTTCTGCTCTGGTTCGACACCGCAAAGGCGGCCGGCCCTGCGGGATTTCGAGCTGGGGAATCGCGGGGTGTGCGTTTTTTACGGGGGAGGCGTCCATCCCGGCGGTGTTTTTCGCAACCAACGCTCCGGCCGGGTGTTTCCGTGCATAAGCTCATGAAACGCTTCCTTCTCGCCCTCGCGGCATTCTCCGGCATTGGGCGGCCATCCGACCTGCCGGCAGATACGGTTCGCAAACCGAATATTGTGTATATTCTGGCCGACGATTTGGGGTGGACAGATCTGGGATGTCAGGGCTCTGCGTATTACGAGACCCCGAACATTGACCGGCTCGCAGCCGGGGGAATCCGGTTAACCAACTACCACAACTGCCAGAACTGCCAACCGACGCGTGCTGCGCTGTTGAGCGGTCAGTATGCGGCACGCACGGGGGTTTACACGGTGGGGGGTGTGGAGCGTTTTGACTGGCAGAGCCGGCCCCTGCGGCCCGTGGACAATCAACTCAAACTGCCGCTTGGGAAGGTGACCATTGCCCAGCGTCTGAAAAGCGCCGGGTATGCAACGGCCCTGTTTGGAAAATGGCACCTCGGTGAGGGCGGGGACTACCATCCCCAAAAACGGGGTTTCGATGAGGCCGTCGTATCCATGGGACTCCATTTTGATTTTGAGACCCACCCGAAGGTGCCGGTTAAAAAGGGAGAGTACCTCGCCGATTTCCTCACCGACCGTGCCGTGGACTTTATCGAGCGTCACAAGGACACTCCGTTTTTTCTTTATGTGCCGCATTTTGGGGTGCACGCCCCGCATCACGCCAAGGCTGAATGGATCGCGCATTTTCAGAAAAAAACGCCCCGGGGCGGGCATCAGAATCCGGTGTACGCAGCCATGATTGCGAGCGTGGACGAGAGTGTGGGCCGGATTTTGGCCGCCCTCGATCGACTTCATTTGG
>JBILWF010000691.1:0-2912 GCA_044370075.1 Chthoniobacteraceae bacterium
CCTCGAGGACGTCGCCCACGCGCCAGGGCAGGCTCGCGGGCGGCGGCGGTCCTGCGGGCGAAGGCGGCCCCGCTGGCGGCTTCGGCGCGACGCGGTAGCGGGTCGCCTGCTCGAGCGGGACCTCCGCGGTGCCGACGCCCAGATCGAAGACGAGCCGGTCGTCGTCGATGGCGTCGATGCGCGCCGCCACGATTTGACCGGGCGGGGGCGGTTTGTCTCCGAGCTTGGCTGCGCGCTTCTTGCGCCATGCGGCAGCGTCGTCCACGTGGCGGGGCTTGCGGCCAAAGCCTTGACGGCCATCAAGCGCTGTCAGGCCCGCCCGAAGCGCATCAATCGCGGCGCGTTGGGCCGGCAGGTTGAGCGTTGTGTGGACTACGAGGCCGCCCTTGAAGACGGCGTCCTCACCGAGCGCCTGAACGAGCGAGCGCTTGACCTCTTCGGCGAACCACGCGCCCTCGGCGAGCGAATCCGCCGGCGCGGGCGGGGGCTCGATGGACGAGGCCTTCGCTGTGGCAACGTCGGCGGCGCTGGCGAAGCCGTTCTCCCCCATCTCACCGAGCACCCAGTTGCGCCGCTCTCGCGCTCGATCGGGGTGCTTACGCGGCGACAGCCGCTCCGGCGACTGGATCACCCCAGCCAACGTGGCCGCCTCCGGTAGCGTCAAGTCCTTGATGTCCTTGGCGAAATAGAAACGAGCAGCCTCTTGGACGCCGTAGCGGCCGTGGCCGAAGTAGACCGCGTTCAGGTAGAGCGTCAGGATCTCGTCCTTGGACAAGCTCTGCTCCAGCCGCCGCGCCAGGATGAGCTCGCGCGCCTTGCGCTGAAAGCTGCGCTCCGGCGACAGCACCAAGTTCTTCACGGTCTGCTGGGTGATGGTGCTGCCGCTGCCGCGCACGTGCCCTGCCTTCGCGCTGTTCCAGAGCGCGCGCAGCATGCCCGTGTAGTCCAGGCCCTCGTGCGTGAAGAAGGCCTTGTCTTCGGCGGACAGCACCGCGTTCACGATGACGTCGGGGATGTGCTCACGCGGCACCAGCGTCCGGCGTTCGATATAGAACTCTGCGAATGGGGTCCCCGAGTCGTCGAGCAGGCGCGTGACCTGCGGCGGATCGTAGTCCTCTAGGCGCTCAAACGTCGGCAGGTCATGGGAGAACCACAGGTACCCCACGCCGAGCGCGCCCGCGCCGACCACCGCGCCCGCGAGCCCGAGCCAGAGGCCGAGCTTCAGAAGGCGCGTGCCGAGCGTTGGCTTCGGGCGTGATTTCCGTTTCGCCATCGCCGCTTTTCCTATCCGAAAAGCGGGTCGAGCGCCCGACTTTCTGGGGGGTCCCCCCGTTGTCAGCGGCGACGCGATGTGCGACCTCATTCGCCATGGAACACGCCGTACGACGCTTGAGGTTCAAGGTCCGGGGTCGCGGAGCCGTCGTCGAGTGCGACGCGCGGATCGTCGACTCGCCGGGCGATGCTCACCTGCTTCAGGCGTGGCTGTCGACCCCGGAGCACCCACACCTCTTGCTCGAGGTCGGCCCTGTAGCGACCGACCCTGAGCTCTTCTCCCTCTTCGCAAGGCTCTGCGCTCATCGAGACTTTGAGCCCGTCGAGGTGCGTTGGGTCGATGCTCGCAGCGCCACGGCTTGGATGCCCTTCGCTGACGCGCTGACAGGCGCGCGCAAGTAAGCGGGGCGCTCCTTCGGGGCACTTTTGCCGGGCTGCGAGGCCGGTGGTAGAGTGCGGCGATTTCGTGCGCGCGGCGCAGCCGCTTGGGGGAGTCCTGCCCGATGAAGATCATCTGCCCGAAGTGCGGCGCTGACTACAACATCAACGACAGCAAGATCCCCGCGGACGGCCTGCACATCAAGTGCCCGAAGTGCTTGCACAGCTTCGTGGCCACGAAAGACGGCGCTGCCTCGCTCGGTGCCACCTCAGGCGCGATGCGGGCTGTCAGCCTGAACCCACCGCCGGCGGTCCAGACCCAGCAAGGCTTCGCGGCCGTGACTTTTCCGCCGCCTGCGCCGAGCTTTGGCGCGCCGCCCCCGCCGCCTGCGCCGAGCTTTGGCGTGCCGCCCCCGCGACCCACCCCGCCCGCGCCGCCGCCACCCGCGCCGCCGCCACCGCCGCCACCGCCGCCACCGCCGCCACCGCCGCGTGTGACGGTCGATGTCGTCGACCACTTCGAGGAGCTTGACGAGCCGCCCGTTGCCTCGCCTTCGTTGGGCGCCTTGCCGGCGAGTGCGCCGACCGCGCCCGTGGCCGTGGGTGACTTCGACTTCAGCTTTTCCGACGCCCCGCGCACGAATGCCGGCGCTCAAGCGGATGACTTCGACTTCAGTTTTTCCGACTTGCCCAAGTCGGAGGCGGCTCGAGGCCTCGTGCTACCCCCCGCGCCGCCGCCGCCCGCGCCGCCGCCGCGTCCAGCCCCCGCCGCGTCTCGAGCGACCGCGCCCGTCCCGGCACCACCGCCATCGCCTCGGGGACCGAATCCCGGGCTCGACGCCCTGTTCGATGACCTGCCCGATGACCTGCCCGCTCCGAAGCTGGCCAAATCTGTCCCACCGGGTGCTGCGCCCGTGGACTTGGGCGACCTGCCGGGGCTGCGCGGGGGCGGCTCGACAGACCTGCCGGGGCTGCGCGCTGCGGGCGTGACTGACCTGCCCGGCCTCACCGGCGCGGTCCCGCTCACCGGGCAGGGGCTCCCGGGGCTCCGTGGCGAGACAGGCCTGCCCGGCCCCGTCGGCGTCTCCGGGCTGCCGGGCGTGACCGGCGTGCCGGGCCCCACGGGTTTCTCGGGACTGCCGGCGCCCGCCGGGATCTCTGGGCTCCCGGGCCTCGGCGCGCTGGAGGCGCCTGAGCTTCCAGACCATCTCGAGGGTGAGCTGCCTGACGTAGCCGCCGAGGTCTCGACGCCGAACGCGACC
>JBILWF010000568.1:0-2911 GCA_044370075.1 Chthoniobacteraceae bacterium
ACCTGCGGTGCGACAGTCAGAAGGGCGCGCGCCACCAGCGCGCAGGTTTCGGGCTCCGCCTTGGGATGAATCCCTGCCCGCATCAACGCTTCCTCAAAGCCGGGAAACCGGAAGGTGCGGACGAACCGGGCCGCCGCCTGTACCTGCAGGGCAGAGGGCGCCGGGGTGGCGAGAAGCTCGTCCGCAAGAGTGAGAGCCCATTCGCGCAATGTTTTGCAGGGAGCTACTCCGCGCGCTTCGATCGCGGAGAGCAGATCACTCAGACCATTCGCCGCCACATCGGATGGAGTGCCGAGTCTTCTCCGGGCCAGATCAAACAGGGATTCCAAGGCGTGTGTCGGAAGGTTGCGGGCCAGGGAGGAAAGATGGGAGCCGAGGACCGGGAGCGGACAATCCTCCTGCTTTTGGAAGAAGGAGAGCCGGAGTTGCGCGGCTTGTTCACCAGCGACGGCCGTAAGCGCTTCAAGCGCGAAAGACCGGGCTGCGGCGTCGAGTTCCGAGAGGGAGATTTTGGCGAGAGCAGCGGGATTCTGGAGTTGGTTGCGCAGGGCGATCTTCGCGGCATGCAGTAGATGATCGTCCTCGGGAAGAGCAGCCTGCAGCGCAGAGAGCAGGGGTTGGACATTGGATGGCGAGGGATTGGCTGCCGTGAATTCGACCGCTGCCCGACGTACAAACGGGTCGGCGTCGGAGAACGCAGAGCGGACCGCGGCGGCGAGGGAAGGGTTTGTGGAACCGGGGGCCTCGCTTCCCCGGCGGCAGGCCGATTCGGTGGACGCGGTTGCGATTTTGAGGGCGTGAACCCGCACCAGCGGATCTCCGTCCCGCAACGCGGCGAGAAACGTCGACTCGGGAAGGCTGCCGAGGCGCTGAAGCGCCCAGAGGGTGGTGAGTTTTTGCAGCGCGTTAACGGGGGCCGCGTGGGCGGCCTGCAGGGCGGGAAGAGCGCCTGTCCCGTGGACATCGCATAGTTCGTGGAGAGCGAGGGTGCGCCGCGTGAGGTTGCCGGAAGACAGTTCCCGGACAAGTCCGTCCACTCGGGGCGCAAGGGCGGGATCCGGCATTTTTGCGCGGGATGATTCTTTCTCCCCACGGTAGACAATGCGCCAGAGGCGGCCGCGTTCGCGGTCGCGGCCCGGGTGGTCGAGGGGTACCTCGTAGTGGCCAATGATGCGGTTGTAAAAGTCGGCGACGTACAGCGCGCCATCCGGGCCCCAGCTCAGGTCGACGGGGCGGAACCAGGGGTCCTCCGAGACGAGAAAATCCGGCAACTCGCCGCCCTTGGAGGAGGAGCCCCGCCACGCAATGGCATCGTGGTTGATGCGACTGGTTTGCACGTTGCCCACAAACATGTGGTCCTGCCACGCCGCGGGCCAGGAATCGTCGCACACGTACACCGGAGCGCAGATGGCCGTGCTGCCGTGGGAGTGCGTAATGGTCTGCGGAGCGAACCCCAGGCCGTCATGCGGTTTTCCGAAGCTGGGATAAAAGGCCCCACGCAAAAGCTGGTAAATCGGGGAGCTGTGGCAGTCGGCGCTGAAAAGATTTCCGCGGTGGTCCCAGCATAATCCGAAGGGATTGACCTGTCCGTAAGTCCATCCTTCGACGCGCGATCCGTCCAACTGCACGCGCCATGTGTTGCCGCTTTGGATGCGCAGTTCGCTGCCGTCGCGTCCGCGCAGGGTGCTCTCGTTGTTGAAGCCGTGGGTTCCGTAAAGCCATCCGTCAAGCCCGCGGCGGAAGGAGGAAAAATTCCCGTGTGTGTCCCGCTCCCAGCCCAGCGGACCAAAAAGCACCTCGCGCCGGTCCGCTTTTCCATCCCCGTCGCTGTCTTCGAGCAGCCAGATATTGGGAATGCTCCACACCACGCATTTCCACGTCAGTTTTCCCTCCGCATTTTTGGAGCGGAAGGGGTAAAGGCCCGTGGGAATGTTGAGGCCGTCGGCGAACAACTCCATTTTGCGGGCGCGTCCATCGGGAGCAAAGTCGGAGAAGACGCGCACGGAGTCCCGTCCGGGGGTTCCGTCGCGGACGGCCTGCGGGTACTCGCGTGACTCGGTGACCCAGAGCCGTCCGAGCGCATCCCATTGCAGATTCATGGGTTTGCGGAGGTCCGGTTCACTGGCCACCAACTGAACCTCGAATCCGGGAGGCACACGCAGCGCAGCCTGCTCCTGTTCGGGGCTCCGGGGATCGCTGGAGCGCACAAGCTCGCGGAAGGCGTTCTCGGGTTCGACTGCTAGAAGGGCAGTGGGCAGGGAAGCGAGCACCAGTAGGCGGGGGGGATTCATGGGGTGGGCGGGAGGTGGGGCTGTGCGCAGTGTATACTGTTTCGCGGGCGAAAGATTAGCCAGAATACCGAGGCTCCCTTTCATCTGAATCCCGGATAGCCCGGAAGGAACGACTATTCCGCAAAATGACATTTGGATCGCGGCGATTCTGCTGTAGACTGAGCTTCTGCTTGCGTCGGCCGGCAACCATTTCAAGTGGATGGATGACTTGAGATTAGCGGTTGTTTAACCTAATCTAAAAGTTGCTAGAAATAGAAGGATAGTGCACGCTCGGATCAGGCGGTCTTCAAGGCCGTCTCCAGTTACTTCACCCGGTTGACCCAGCCTTTCAAAAACATCTGCTGGCCAGTGTCTCCCTTGACCCACGATTCGTAGAACGGCGCCCGTTTTTCCACGAGCCGTTCGGCCAGGCGCGCTGGGCGTTCCCGCCACAGCGACTCCTCCCGTGCCCGGAGGGTGAGCGGGCCAATCCGCCGTTCATCCTCTGCGTCCACCGCCCGCTGTAAAAACTTCGCCGCCTGCCGTATGCCCGTGTTCACACACCCGTCCAAGTGCGTTAGCAAGAATCCCCACAAGCTGGGAAAAGGCCGCGCCTGGTTCGGCATCGTCTCAAGCACCGT
>JBILWF010000040.1:0-9408 GCA_044370075.1 Chthoniobacteraceae bacterium
TGATGTGTTTTTCATCGAGAATGACCGCCGTTTTGATCTCGCTGGTGGAGATCATCTGAATGTTGATGCCAGCCGAACTCAGCGCTTCAAAAAGCTTGGCAGCCACTCCCGAGTGGGAGCGCATTCCGATTCCCACCACCGAAAGCTTCGCAATCCCGTCTTGAGCGCGGATCGCGTTGGCTCCCACAGCCTCCATCACGGGGTTCAACGCCGCCTGCGCCTTGGGCAGTTCGTCCCGCGACAGCGTGAAGGAAATATCCGTCGAGCCGTCCACGCTCACGTTCTGCACAATCATGTCGATGATGATGCCCGCATCGGCCAGTGCTGTGAAAATGCGCGCCGCCGTGCCCGGGCGGTCGGGCACTTGGCCAATGGTCACCTTGGCCTGGTTCTTTTCCACGCTCACGCCGCGCACGACCACGGCTTCCATGCTTTCGGTTTCTTCCTTCACGATGGTCCCTGGGTTTTGGTTGAAACTGGATCTGACTTCAAAAACGACTCCGAATTTTTTAGCAAATTCCACCGAGCGGCTCTGCATCACTTTGCTCCCGCTCGAGGCCATCTCGAGCATTTCGTCGTAAGAGATCTCGGGAATTTTCGTCGCCGCAGGAACAATCCGCGGATCGCACGTGTAAACGCCATCCACGTCGGTAAAAATCTGGCACAGGTCCGCGCGCAGTGCCGCTGCAATTGCAATCGCCGTCAGATCGGAGCCGCCGCGTCCGAGCGTGGTGATGGTTCCCTCGCTGGTTTCGCCCTGAAAGCCAGCAATAATGACGATGTTGCCTTCCGCCAAAGCCTCTGTAACGCGTTCCGGATCGATCGTCGAAATTTTCGCCTTGGTATGAACCTCCGAAGTGATGATGCCAGCCTGGGCGCCGGTGAAGGAGACGGCTTTCTTTCCCAATCCGTTAATCGCCATCGCAGTCAGCGCAATCGTGGTCTGTTCCCCGGTTGCGAGGAGCACGTCCATTTCCCGCTCACTCGGATTTTGCGAAACCTCCCTCGCAAGGCGTATAAGCCCGTCAGTGACGCCGCTCATGGCCGACACCACCACCACCAGCTGGTTGCCCTGTTCCTGGGTCGCAATCGCGCGCCGGGCCACGTTAAGAATCCGCTCCGGGTTGCCTACCGACGTGCCTCCGTATTTTTGTACGATCAGTGCCATGTGCCAAAAGGGCCGCGATTCTGTACGGGCGGGAAGTGAGTGAAAGAAAAAAGCACCGGATCCCGGGCGGCGTGCGGGCCTGCGCACGGGGGGCGCCGGCGGCGGCTTAGGGCTTGGGGTGGAAATCCACCACGAACACATCCTCCAAACTCGGCTTGAGGAGTTTCACAAACGCGACGTGTTCCGGATGGTCTAAATACGTTTTAAGCGCGGCGAGGTCTTTAAAGTGCAAAATCCACGTGTGGGTAAATCCCTTTGAAAGTCCTTCGGGCCCCACATCGGTGCCCCATTCCAGAGATTCGATTTCGCGGATCTGGGATTTTAATCCCACAAAAGCCTTTTCGATTTTTTGAATCTCCTCCGGCTTGGCTTCTTTCTTAAATTTGAAGGAGACCACATGCCGGAGAGCGGAGTCCGCCGCGATGGAGGAGAGAGAAGACATGAGAAGTACGGCTAGAAGAGGGAGGAAGCGCATAGACTGTTATTTTGTCCAAGGTTGCTCGGCGCGGGAAGAGCGAAAGTCGCATCGGCGGAAGGTCGACCGCAGCCACTTTTCGGGCAGCTCGGAACAGTCTCACGGCACGTAACCGCGTTAAGAGCGCTGCAGAGCGGCCTCACGCCCACCGGCAAAGGCTGTCAATATAGCGCGCCGACCCGTCGCGCAGCCAGCCATCGAGCTGCGCGGGATCCTTCAACTGCTGGCCCCGGTGCCGCGACACCGCGACGTAGGCCGACTGCACGTCGCTCAGGCCACTCAAATCGCTCCAGAGCTTCTCGAACTGCGTAACCGGAAACACGTCCTCCTGGCCGTGTCCCCAGCGCTTTTTAACGTCCTTGAGCGTGATGTACGTGGGCAATCGACCCGCAAGGCTGCGGATGGATGCCGCGATCTGGGATTCGTTTTCCGCGAGCACATCCGCACGACTCAATCCGAAGGCCTGCAGCAACCGGTCGATGTCGATCCATGTGGACATCGAGTTGTAGTACCGCAGCCGGAACTCATCCTCCTCGCGGGGCATCGCAAGTCCCTCCACGATCCGCGGCACCCCGTTGACACGTGCCAATCCGCCGCCCCGGTCCTCGAGACGGCGCGCGATAACCTCAAAAGTCAGGCAGCTCTGGTTTTGGAGGTGCAATCCGAGCAGCGCGGGGTCGAGATTCACCCCGCAGGTGTCGATGTTGTGCAGAAGCAGTGTTTTCAGGCGGGGATTTTCACGCAGCAGGCGGGCGAGCACGCCGTTGCGCAGCAGGTTGGGCAGCTCGTAAAAGTGGCCCACCGGATGCAGACATTGCAGCGGCAGATTGTCAGTGTAATCCGATGCCTCGCCCTGCGCATTCGCCCAGCTGGCCAGCGCGGTCCGAAGGCTCTCGCGCACCTTCTGCTGCTGTTCATCGAGCATTTGCTGCGGCATTTCCTCCCATTGAAAACGCAGGTCGCGCACCGTCGGCACCATTCGCAGACCCACGCTCCGTCCCGGCGAGAGCAGCACCGGGCCGGGATATCCGTAATGGGAGGCCCTTTCCAAAAACTCGGTGATCGGTCCGTGCGTGAGATAGCTCGTGGTAAAGACGTGCGGCGGCGGTGTTCCGCAGAGAGCTGCTGTGCGGCGTGATTTGGCCAGATGGAGCTCGATGAACGTGCGGTGTCGGTTGTCGAACCGGCAGAAGGGATGCAGCGCCTTGCAGACGCCTGCGCCCTGGGTCCAGCGCGAGCCCGCGCCGGCTGCCAGCGTCACCACGGCGACCTCGCCCCGCTGCAATGCGGCAAGACCGGCCTCGCGCAGCGCTTCGGGTCCAGCACCCGCCTCCCAGCATGTGGCGTCGGTAAGATCGGAGTCGCTCGCATCCTCGATCGAAGTGTCCGCACGCAGCCGGTTTTGAGCCAGACCAATGCGGCCCTCGCGCAGGTCGGAACGGATTTGCTCGTGTTGTGCGCGGTCGAATCCGTTTGCATGCAGCAGCGCGTCGAGCGAGGCCGTTCCGGAGGCGGAACCATTCGAGCGCGGAAGAAGCGCGTCGAAGAGCGCCTGAACGGTGCCCCCAAACTCGGGTTGTGAGCGCGCTGCGGCCCCCAGACGGTCCAACTCCGCGCGCCGCGCCGCAGGCAGCGTAAGACGGTCCTTCCGCACGAGGGCGGGAATTGTGAGGGCGTAGTATCCCGGTGGCATCAATGCATCCGAGCCCGAGAGCAGCTCCGCGCAGGTGCCCCGCTCGTTAATGGTGTAGTTGAACACCACCGGATCCATTGCAAAGGGAAGCGCATGCTGCAGCGACCTCTTGGTCTCCAGCATGATGGATTGAAGACGCTCCTGTGCCTCCTTCTTCCGTTCCGGAGCCACAATAAAACCCATGCCGCCCCCGGACATCCCGCCAAGCATCCAAAACCCCCAGAAATCCGCGCCGAACTCCGCCGCCGCCTTCCGGATAAGTTCCTCGGTGTAAAAATTTGTCGCCCAAGGAATAATCGTCTGAATTGGCCCCCGGAAATTTCGGGTGGTTACTTCCCCGAGGGCCCGGATGTCGCCCCTGCGCAGCGCCTCGAGCACATCTTCCAAAATACGGAGGGCTTCCTTCCTCCCGTGCCATTCAGACTCGAGACGCAGCAGGTATTTCTCCGTAACCATTTCCAAAATGGGCCCCACGTTTTGCGCCATCCCGCCGTGCACGAGCACGAGCGAGTCCTGCAGTTTGCGGCGCGTCTCGGGCGAGATCTCCTCCGCGGAAAGAACCGTGTGCCGCGGCATGAGGCGGCCGCGGCTGATGCCGAATTCAGGGTCGCCCTCCACGGCGCGCACGCCTTCGATGAGCTTCATGCCGGGCCACACTCCGCCGGAATCCTGCCAACCGCCCCCTGATCCGCCGAGCCATTCGCCCAGCAGCGCACGTGCCAGAACCATGCGCCGTTCGTGTTCCTCGAGCGGCCCCGTGAGCGAACCCGCCTGGCCCGTGGCCCGCATGCATACGCTGATGAGGCTGCCAAGCAGGTTGGTGGAAACAGCAAGTCGCGATCCTTTGGGGATGTTGTTCACCGCGGAGGCCACTTCCAACCCGCGGCCGGGGCCGACAATGCGGGCCAGCAGAGCGCTCAGCTGCTGGCCGGAACCCTCCATTCCCGGCGGCACAATCCCTGCCGCAATCACGGCGGCCTTGAGCAGTCCGAGGTAATCCTTTGCAAAATCAAAAACCTCCGAAAGCGCCGTAATGTCCGCCGTCGCGCCCAAATCGACCGACGTCAAACGCAGCACGGGCTCGTCCAAAACGCGGAGCCACGCACTCACCGGGGGCCGCGGCGTCTCTCCTTTCGCAAACAGCCCGAGGTCCACCGACACATTCAACACGCGCGCCCCCTCGGGAAAATCCATCCCAAGAAAGAAGATGTCGCTCCATGCCGAGTGGGTGAGATCCATGCGCACCGAGGTTTGCTCGCGCAAAATCGGATACGCCCCCTCGTTGTCCCGTTGGAGCAACTGCGGACGGATCCGCAGGGGATGATCATCCGCGTGTCCCATGCGGAACATCCACTGGTTGCCGCGCACCGAGCGCACTGAGCGGCGCACCTGGTTGGCCAGCGTCTGAAACGCCAGACGTTGGTAGGCGCTCGCCAGCGCCGAGGAAATGCCGTCGGCTGGCCCGTGTTTGGCCTGCAGGGACCGGAAGGTTTCTATCGCTTCCTCAAAGCGCCGTTCCAAGAGCTGTTCGTAGCCGTGAAAGGGAATCAGCCCCGCGGAGCCGGGATTCTCCCGCGCGAGCGCCGCCGGCAGATGAAAGCGGTGGATTGCTGCGAGGAAAAAAAGTGCGCGTGCGCGCTCGTAAAGATTTTCGCTCCGGGAGCGGAATTGATCGAGGGCGTCGCAGGCGGCCACCAGATCGCGGGCGTCCGTATTCGCGCAAGCGCTCCCCAGAGGCGTATCCCGCACCGCGGGATCCGAGGAAACAATAATGGCAACCAGATCGGGAGTTTTCATGGCCGGCAGGGGAGGGAGAAAAGGCCCTTGGGATCAGGCATCGCGGCGAGCGAGAAGATCCACCAGACCGCACAGCACCTGATCCCGATCCTGACCGTTGAGGGCGAGGGCCAGCTGCGCCGTAAGCATTCCGTATTTGAGGCCCACGTCGTACCGCCTGCCCTGCAATTCGGCTGCCAGATACCGTTCCCGCGAAGCCAGTCGCGCGAGAGCCGGCGTCAGGTGCACGCCACCGCGGTCTCCGGCCCGCCGGACGTCCTCCTCCAGCAACTGCAGCACGGTGGGCGTTAACACGTGCATGCCGAAAAAACACAGGTAGTTTCCCGCGCGCAGACCGGGTACGATGAGCCGCTGTTCTGCATCGGTAGGGCTTGGTTTTTCAAGCACGTCGGCCACTTCGTACAACCCGCTGCGGCCCGGAACGAGGCGGCCGCCCACCGTTCCATAAAGGGGCAGTTTGCTTTCGTGTGTGGCCTGTACGGCGGAAATGGCGCATTTTTCAGTGCGGGCCACGGTGGCGAGTTGTTGCGCGCAGCGCTGGGCGCCTCCACTCACATACAAATGATCCCCCACCAGCAGGAGAAAAGGTTGGTCGTCCAAAACGGTGCGCGCGCTCCAGACGGCGTGACCGTATCCGAGGGGGTGGGTTTGCTCGACAAAGGTCAGGCGTGCGGCGAACGCACCGGCAGCCTGTTCGAAGGCGGGAATGTCTCCCGGAGCAACCACCACGGCGATGCGTTCGATGCCGGATTGCAGAATCTCCTCGATAAGAATTTGCAGTGCCGTCTTTGCGATGCCATCGCGGTCGACGAGTGTTTGGAGGGGAAGCCGGCGTTGCGACTGGCCGGCTGCGGTGATGAGGGCTTGCTGAATCTCCACGGGGAACTCCGTTTGGGGTTAATGTCTCCTAGGCTCTCCCTCCGGAGCGTCCCTGTCAAACCGGCTTCCCTTGCGGTAATGCGACAAACAAGGCCTCGCGAGGGGGCGAAAGACCGCGATGCGGGATTGCTTCCGCGGGAAAGCCTGCACCACACTCACGGTTTGTTCCCATGCAGTCCTCCCGCTCCACACTCGGCCTCATTTTCCTCACGGTGTTCATCAGCATGGTCGGGTTCGGGATCGTGATTCCCGTGCTACCCGTCTACGCCGTGCAGGAGCGCTTTGCGATGTCTCCCCAGTCGTTGGGCCTGCTGGTCGGGGTCTTCTCCCTGACCCAGTTGGTGTCCGCTCCGCTCTTTGGAATGCTCTCGGACCGCATAGGAAGAAAACCCGTGCTGCTTGTGAGTATCTTCGGGACGGCTGTTGGTTTTTTTGTAATCGGCTTTGCAGAGACGGCGTGGATGCTTTTTCTCGGACGCATTATCGACGGTGCAAGCGGGGGTAACGTGGCCACGGCGCAGGCTTGCATCGCAGATGTGACCCCCCCGGACAAGCGCTCCAAGGCGATGGGAGTGATTGGGGCCGCTTTCGGGCTGGGTTTTGTCCTGGGGCCCGCGCTCGGGGGCTTGCTGGCGCTCTACTCGGCACAGGCTCCTTTTTTCTTCGCCGGCTTCCTTTCCATTATCAACGCGGTCCTGGTCTGGAAGTTTCTGCCGGAAACCTACACCGAACAGATGCGGCGCAAGGGCATGCAACGAGCCTCGCTGCTGCAGGTTTTTCGCGAAGGACGGGGTGTTTTCATTTCGCTTTTGCTGATGGCTTCGTTGCTTTCCACCACCGGGTTTGCCTACATCCATGTGCTCTTCGCGCTGTTCTGCAAGGACCGCTTCAGCTGGGATGTGCGCCAGACGAGCCTTGCATTTGCGTACGTCGGCATCCTCGCGGTCTTGGTTCAGGGAGGGCTGTTGCGCCGGCTCCTACAGCGCAACATTGAAAAACAGGTGGCTTTGGCCGGCGCGCTTTTACTGGCGGCCAGCCTTTTCTGGCTCCCGCGCGTTTCCGGTGTCGGACAATTTTTCTGGGGTAGTTGTGCGCTCATGGCTTTGGGTAATGGTTTGTTGACCCCGACGTTAAGCGGCCTCGCTTCGCGGCACGTGCATGGGGATGTGCAGGGTAGTTTAATGGGATTGCTTTCGCTGGCGGGAAGTCTGGGCCGCTTCCTCGGCCCGACGCTGGCGATGTTTCCCTTCCCCGGAGACTTCACCCGTCTGGGACGCCCGCTTGCCCAAGAGGTCCTGGAGTTTGCCAACCAGGGTTACCTGCGTGCTTTCTCCGAGGGGGCTGTTTTGATTCTAATCTCCTTCGCATGCGTCGCCGCCGTGCGCGTGCCCAGAGACGTTCCCGGTCCCCGGGATGCCCGGGTATGAGGAGCATTTCCGCGGGATCGAAATGATCCGGTCCGCCCGCTCCCTTCCTCAGGCATCCCCCTGATCCCCCGGAAATACCTCCGGCCCCGCATTGTTCTCCAACCGATATCCAATGCCGGGTTCGTTGATGATGCTTAAAGGACCGCTCCCGAGCTTTTTGCGGATCCGTGCAATGTGGACCCGTAAAACCTCCGAGGGAGTGGACGGTTGCTCCGGCCAGACTTTGGCAAGGAGTTGGTTCTGGGTCACAATGCGGCCGTAATTTTCCGCGAGCGTTTTGAGCACGTTGAATTCAAGCGGCGTGAGCCTCAAAGACTCCTCGGCCAGACGGACTTCGTGATGGAGAAGATCGAGGGTCAGCGGACCGGCTTGAATCAACGCGCTTTGACGCACAAAACCCCGTCTTTGAACTGCCGCGAGCCGGGCGAGCAGTTCCCCGGTTCCAAACGGCTTTGTCACATAGTCATCCGCCCCCGATTCCAGCGCCCTTATTTTGATCGCTTCCTGCTCCCGCACCGAGATGACGAGAATGGGGACATCGGTCCATTCCCGCAGGCGGTGCAGCACTTCGAGGCCCTCCATGTCCGGAAGTCCCAGATCCAGAAGCACGGCATGCGGTTGCCCGAACGCGGCTTGAGAGAGCCCCTCGGCCCCCGAGGCAGCCTCCAAAACTCGAAAGTTTCTGCTCTCCAGCAGCAGCCGCAAAAGCCGCCGGATTTGCGTCTCGTCATCGATGATTAGCACCGTGTTCATCCGTCTTCTCCTCCGCTAGATAGTGTGTTTCCACCGGCAGGCGAATCTGGAATTCCGCCCCTCCCTCCGGATGGTTTTGTGCGAGGATGTCCCCGCCCTGTGCCCGAACAAATCCGCGTGCGATGGCCAGTCCCAGACCGGTCCCACCTGCGGGTGCCCCGGGAGCCCGATAGAATTTGTCGAATACCCGGACCTCACTTCCCTGGGCAATGCCCAGGCCCTGATCCCGCACGGAAATGGAGAGAACGTGGTCCTGCAGTTCGATGCGTATGGTGACAGGCGCCTTGCGCCCTGCATGCACGGCCGCGTTGTGCACGATGTTGGCGAGTGCCTGCGCCAGCAATCGGCCGTCCACCCGGATGAGCGGCAGCGCAAAAATTTCGGATTCCACTCGCACCGAGGGAGGCCATTCCGTTCCCAGGATCCTTTTTGAATTTTCCAGCAGATCGGAAATGTCGATCCAGTCGGGGAGCGGGGTCAGGTGTGCGGATTCCAGCCGGGAGATCTCCAGAAAATGCTCGACGATTCTTTGCAGGCGCTGAGTGGCAGTTTCGATCTCCGTCACGAAAGGGTCCCGTGTATTGAGACCATCCAAGGCGGCGCGGATGACCGCGATCGGGGTTTTAAGCTCGTGGGAAACGCTGTCGAAAAGAATGCGGTGCAGCCGCTCCGACTGCAGCGCGATCTCCGCTTTTCGTTCGGTCTCAAGGATGCTCTGCCTCTCGATGACAAGCGCCAGTTGCAGGGTGAGCGCCTCCATCATCCGGTGCGTGGAAAAATCGGGGCAAACTTCCTCCTGCCAGCAAAAGCCAACCACCCCGATCCGGCCTTTTTGCGATTCGATCGGCAGCCAGGAGGTTTCCAGTTCTGGAAACTTCTCCATGTGCCGGCCCGCGGGGCTTCCATGCTCCGCACACCAGTGCACCGCGGTCCATTCCTCGGGCGTTGGGCAAAACCGGCTCGAGGGATGCGGCGTCAGCGCGGTTTCTCCCGAATCGGTGCGCAAAAAAACAGCCAGATCCGCACCGATGATATTTTTCATCGCATCAACGGCCGCGTTGAATTCTCCGGAGGCTTCCAGCGAGAGAACGGATTTTTGGAGAACCTCGAGCAGCGCTTGTTTCTCCGATTTTTGACGCTCAAGGGACTGTTCTCTTTCGTGCAGCCGGGAGGTGAGGTGTCCCATGCTTAGGGCCACCAGAAAAAACATACCGAA
>JBILWF010000569.1:0-2905 GCA_044370075.1 Chthoniobacteraceae bacterium
CCCACGGGCAAAAAGGAGCTTGCCGAGGCAATTGCGAAGGCTGTTGGCGAGACGATTCCCGGCCACAACCTGGAAATCTCCCAACCGATCGAGGCCCGTTTTAACGAGATGCTTGAGGGCAGCAAAAGCGCGCTTTCGGTGAATGTATTTGGAGCGGATTTTGACGTGCTCGAGAATCTGGCCTCACAAATCCGTGCTGTGATCAAGGCCCTACCCGGCGGCGATGCAGACTTGGAGGTGGACGGCCGCACTTCGACGCTGGTCTTGGAGGTGAAACGTGCGGAGCTGATCCGCCGCAACATATCCAGCGCGGAGGTAAACCGCGCAGTGTCCGCCGCGCTCGGAGGCGATGCAGTGGGCACGATGTTCGACGGCAACCGGCGGCGCGGCATTGTGGTGCGGTTGCCCGATTCGCAACGCGCGGATCTGGACGTCATTCGCAGGCTTCCTGTGCGCGTGGGGGAGTTGGGTATTTTGCCGCTTGGACAGTTGGTGGAGGTGCGTATGGAAAAGACGGTCGAGCCCATCCGGCATGAAACGGGCCAAAGACGTGTCGGGCTCATGGTGGACGTGCAAGGCAGCGATATGGAGGGGTTCGTCAACGCGGCTATTGAGCTGATCAAAAAACAAGTCGTGTTTCCCGAGGGTTACAGTTTTGAGTTTGGGGGAACCTTCAAGAATTTGAGCGAGGCCCGCGCGCGCCTGGCGGTGGTGGTTCCCTCGGCATTGGCGTTGATTTTGGCCCTGATATTCGGGGCATTTCGCAGTGTGCGGCAGACATTTGTGATCGCCACCGGAATTCCGCTCGCGCTGACCGGGGGTGTTTTCGCGCTGAAGGTGCGCGAACTTCCGTTCAGCATCACCGCGGCGGTTGGATTCATAGCACTCAGCGGCGTAGCCGTCCTCAACGGTCTCGTGATGATCACGTATTTCAACCAACTGCGTGAGGACGGTTGTTCCGTTTTGGATGCCGTCCGAGTGGGGGCGTTGAGCCGTCTGCGTCCCGTTTTAATGACTGCGCTGGTGGCGGCTTTGGGATTCATTCCCATGGCGGTTGCGACGGGGGCGGGCGCTGAGGTTCAGCGTCCTTTGGCGACCGTTGTAATCGGCGGTGTTCTCAGTTCCACCTTCCTGACACTAGTCCTGCTGCCGGTCCTCTATGCCTGGATGGAGCGCGATGTGCCCGCGGTGGCTGCGGAGTCCGCATGTGGCCCGGGCTCCGAGCGACATCGTGCGTAGCAGAATAGTCCGGGGGAGTGCACCGCCTTGGAATCGAACCAAGAACCTAGTGATTAAGAGTCACTTGCTCTGCCAATTGAGCTAGCGGTGCGTGTGATGCGCATCGGGAGAGTCCCAGAAATTTGCTTTTAAAGGCAAGCGGTTTCTCTGGGGCGGGCCCCCAACGGAGCGCGTGTCCTGCTTTTGCGAGAATCGGGGCGTTGTCTGGGACCGGTCCCAGTATTGTTTTGCGTCGGAGGCTTTACACCTGAGGCCGGGGACCTTATGCCCTGCGCCTTCCTATGGCCCTGAAGGCAATTATTTCAAAAGCGCGTTTGGAATTGGCGGACATGGACCGGCAGGTTTACGGACAATACGCTCTGACGCTGGCGAGGCATCCCTCGGAGACGGACGAGCGCATGATGATTCGCCTGCTGGCGTTTGCGTTAAATGTGCCCGAGGACAACAATCGCGGCGATTTGGAACTCGCCCGCGACATGTGGGAACCCGACGAGCCAGGTCTCTGGCAGCGTGATTTTACGGGACAACTGGTGCACTGGATTGAGGTGGGCACTCCGGATGAAAAACGCCTGGGCCGCGTGTGTGCGCGCTCGGAGCGAGTCAGCGTGTACGCGTTCCATTCCAGCGCGGCGGTATGGTGGGCGGGTATTTCACCGCGTTTGACGCGGTTTAAAAACCTGGCGGTTTGGCGGATCCCGGACGCTCAAAGTGCGGAACTGGCCGCGCTTGCCCAGCGAACGATGGAATTGCATGTTTCCATTCAAGACGGGACGCTGTGGGTTACCGGGGGGGAGCGCTCGCTGCAAATTGACAGGGAATGTCTGTTGGCTCCCCCTGCAGACCGTATGCGGGGGCGTTGAATTGCTTCCCGCCGGTATCTCTTTCTGGACGGGGTTCTCCGGAAGGCGTGTGCTTTAAACATCGGGCTTTCGTCTGGGGCCCGTCTGGGGTTTGTTCTGGCCATGTCGCTCGCAACCGCCCCCACGGAATCGTCTCAGGTCCTGTCCGTCTCCGAGTTTGCCGGAACTGCGCGGCGTTTGATCGAGGGGGCGCTTGGGTCGGTGTGTGTGGAGGGCGAGGTGAGCGGTTACCGGATGCAGTCCTCGGGGCACCAGTATTTCACGCTAAAGGATGAGCGTGCACAGGTGGCCTGTGTCTGGTTTGCGGGAAGATCCTCGGGACGCGCGGTGACCCTCGCTGACGGCATGGCCGTGCAGGTGCGCGGAACGGCCACCGTGTACGAGACGCAGGGGAAATTTCAGATCAACGTGCGCTCGGTTCAACCGGCGGGCACAGGCCTGTTGCAGGCTCGATTCGAGGCCCTCAAGCGCCGCTTGCAGCAGGAGGGGCTTTTTGACCAAAACCGCAAACGGCCGCTGCCGCGCCATCCGCAGACGGTGGCCTTGTTAACCTCTCCCACCGGGGCTGTGGTGCAGGACATGCTCAAAGTACTCGGCCGGCGCGCGCCGTGGGTACGCGTACTCGTGTATCCCTCCAAGGTTCAGGGGGCGGGAGCTGCCGAGGATATCGCGGCCGGCTTGGAGTTTCTGAATGCCGAATCCGGCCGCTCCCTGCCCCCGATTGATGTAATCATCTGCGGCCGGGGCGGCGGCAGCATGGAGGATCTTTGGTGCTTCAACGAAGAGGTGGTGGCCCGCGCGCTGTT
>JBILWF010000570.1:0-2901 GCA_044370075.1 Chthoniobacteraceae bacterium
TGCTTGAACACGTGCAGGTGTTGGGCTGAGAACTGATGGCGCAACCCGTGAACAATCGCCCCGGGATACGCCAGTTCCTTCTCAAACGCATCCCGAACTGCCTGGCTCAAAAATCGCTCCGGAAGCTCCCGCGCTGCGCGCCCGGAGCAAACCAGGTTGTTTCCCGTTCGGATCAACCCGGGCAGGTATGTCTTTTGAAAATGCGCTTCCACCTCCTGAAGCGTCTTAAATTCGAGAGGCTCTGACTCCGTGGTTGTGAAAAACACAGTCACCTTGCTGGCCTGCGTTTTCCAATCGGCGACTGCCTGCTCCCCGGACAGAATTTCTATTTCTTCCCTCTGGAACTCGCCAAAGCTCATCCTGCGGCTGAAGCGCTCCTCGTAGAGTTTTCGGATCGCCACCGGATACGCGTGATGGCTGGTAGGTCCAAGCAGCGCACCGGTGGAGCGGCTGCGGGCCACGCTAGTGTAGTTGCCCTTGGGGGGCTCGATCTCGCGCGATTCCTCGCGGTAGAATCGATCTTTGCACAACCGGAAGGCGGAGCGTTCAATGAACGCCTTATCAAAAGAGATCGGCCCGTTTTCGAGCTGGTACAGCGGTTTCCCCGCCTCGGTGCTGATCACCCGAATTTGATGACGCTCGGGTTTTTCTAGAAACATCCGTGCAGTTCCAAAAAGCGGGTAGGCTTTCGCACTCTGGCGGATTTGCTTGGAGATATACTCCGCCGCCGCCGGTTCTGGAAGAAACTCGAGCTTAAATGCGGGCGGCGGTCCTTGCCGTTCCCCAAAAGCGGGCCGTGTATCGCGCTCCTGCCGCCCGGAGCCACCCCGGGAAGGATCGTCCCGACGCGTTCCACCGCCGCGCCGGTCTCCCGGGTGGCGGCCTCCCGCGCCGTCCCGGCCGCGAGGACGCTCTCGATCCCGGTTGCGGTCGCCGCCCGGACCGCGCGAATCCCGTCCGCGACCGGCTCCCGGCCCCCCGGGGCCACCCGGACCACCCCTGGGGCCGCCTCGAGAGCCGCCGTCCCGGCGGGGGCGCTCGGCGGACTCGCCCGCGAATTGAGAGTACTTGTTGGTGGACGGACCTTCTTTGAGCCAGTCGGGCAAAAATTTCAGGTCGAGGGGTGAAAACTCGTCGCTCATGACGGTCGGCGCAAGGGGCGTAAAGGGTGAAAACAACGGGGCAGGGGCGCGGAACGGTTCCAGACAAACAGCCAAAACTCAAGCCGAAGCTGACCGCCGGGCCTCTCCTTTTGCTGAATCCGCGCGTGGGCTGCCTGCAAAAACCCGTTTTTTAGCGGCTTCTCCGCTGGAACGCGCCGCATTTTTCGATTCGGACGCATTCTCCGGGCGCAGGGTGAGCTGGATGATTTCCGCGGGCGCCGACACGCGGATCGGAAACCAATTTCCCACCCCGTTGGAGACGCACAGCGCGCGGCGCCCTCGCAAATGAAGACCCGACCAGTACCTGTAAAACGCCGGGCCGCAGCCGAAACGGGGCGTGAGCATCAGCTGTCCCCCGTGCGTGTGCCCGCTGAGCGTCAACCGAAAGCGGTCTGCATCGTCGAAACTGTGCGGGTGGTGCGCCAGAAGGATCGGAAACGCATCGTCCCGGATTTGGTGCGTCAGGTTTTGCATCCACGCAGCCTGCTCCACAGGGGCTGCCCTGCGCTGGTCTTCCCTTTGTTGTGCCGCCCAAGGGAGCCCAAAAATCTGCACCCGATGATTTCCTACGGGAACGAGAGCAGAGTCGTCGGTAAGCAGCCGCAGGGATGCTTTTTCCAGTCCGCGCCGAAATGCGACTGCGCTGTGCATGAGATCATGGTTTCCCTCGCACACGTACACGCCGCAACGGGCGTGCAGTGCCCGGAGCATTTCCACCGCCGGAGGCAGATCGCCCAGCGAAAAGTTGATGAGATCTCCCGTAAAACAAATGAGATCCGAATCGAGGCCCTGCGTGGTTTCGACGATTGCCGATAGGATGCGCCCGTGGGTGAAGCGGCCCACATGCGTATCGCTCAGGTGCGTGATAGTGAATCCATCGAGCGCTTCCGGCAGGTCCGCGAGGGGCACATCCAATTTCCGCACCCGGAAATGCTCGAGTTGCCACGCGGAAATCGCCGGAGATCCCAAACTAAAAACCGCGGGGGCGCTGTGTACCGCCGCCGAAATCCAATCCCGCCGAGTTACCCCTTCCAGAGGCTGGAGCACGATCCCGCCGGTTTCCACAGAGCCCGCTTCAGAATTCTGGAATTGCGGCCCCTCCGAGGGCGGGCGGGGGGCCGGTTTCGCCCGTGCAGGAAACAAACGCTCCGCGATCCAGCGCAGGCTCCGCCAGAAGAGATCCCCCGCGACCCCAACTAAAAACAGCGGCACGCCGATGAGGTACCAAACGAAAAGGACCGTCGCCAGCGGGCGACTCCACGCCTGCGAAGCTTCCGACTGGCCGTTGCGCAGGAAAAAGAGGGAGCAGAGGCCGGCGACTTGTGCTCCTGCAAAGATCCAGGACCACCGCGTGGCCCTTGCCGAAACCCGCAGGTCGGTGGCACTCCAAATACGCCTTGAGCGCGCCGCCCACCAGAGCGTGCTGCCCGTTAGGCACAATAAAAAAGCGAGGAAGGCCGTCAGGCGCATCGGGAAAAGACGTTTTGCGGCGTTAGGACGGCGGTTCGCGGCGCTGCGAGTGGTTCTGCTACCACCTTTTCAGACACGGGTTGACCGCCAGAGCCCGGGGAAAGATTCAACCCGCGTATCACCGTTCGTAGATGGGGAGGTATCGGTAGTTGAGCGCGAGGGAGAGGAGCCCTAAGGCGGTGCTCAGGGAGGATCCCAGCGGCCCCTCGATGCTGCCGTCGGCGTTTTGCATCTGGGCGAGTTGCTCGGTGCGCCGCGCGTTCCATTT
>JBILWF010000041.1:0-9387 GCA_044370075.1 Chthoniobacteraceae bacterium
AGTTCGGATACCGGTCGGTTGAAAACAAGGTGCACGTGAATGATGTGCACGCGACCATTCTGCACCTGCTGGGACTTGACCACGAAAAATTGACCTACCGGTTCAGCGGCCGGGATTTCCGCCTCACGGATCTGGCGGGCAAGGTCATTCAGGAGATTCTGGTGTAGCCTTGGAGCACCCGGTTGCGCTGACGGGCCCGTGAGAGGGAAAGGGCTTATCTCCGGGACAAAAGACGGGTTTATCCGGAGTTAGCGCACGGGGTGGACGAATGCAGTGGGAGGTTTCATGATGAAAGGGTGTCCGGGAGGATCCGGGCGTCTTTGAATCATGAAAAACACGACGAGCACCGGAAGCCTTGCCGGTACCTTTCATCCGCCGCTGACACCAGGGGCGACGCGGGTTATGTTGTTGGGATCGGGGGAGCTGGGCAAGGAGGTGGCCATTGAATTGCAGCGCTTTGGTGTGGAGGTGATTGCGTGCGACCGGTATGCGAACGCGCCCGCGATGCAGGTAGCCCACCGCAGCCACGTTTTTTCGATGCTCGACGGGGCGCGTTTGCGGGAGGTGATTGCGTTGGAAAAGCCGGACTTGGTGGTTCCCGAAATTGAGGCGATAGCCACCGATGTGTTGATGGAATTAGAGGCGGCGGGTCAGCGCGTGGTTCCCACGGCACGCGCGGCCCGCTTGACCATGAACCGCGAGGGAATCCGGCGTTTGGTCGCCGAGGAACTGGGTTTGCCGACTTCGGCGTACCGGTTTGTGGCGACGGAGGCGGAGGCCTTGATTGCGGCACAGGAATTGGGATTTCCCTGTGTGCTGAAGCCGCTGATGTCCTCCAGCGGGCACGGACAGAGTTTGGTGCGCTCGGTGGAGGCGATGGGCGCTGCGTGGAAGGTGGCGCAGGAAGGGGCCCGGGCCGGCGCGGGGCGGTGCATTGTCGAGGGGTTTGTGCGGTTCGATTACGAGATCACGGTGCTGACGGTATCCGCCGTGAATGGCGTGTTTTGCTGTCCGCCCATCGGGCACGTTCAGGTGGATGGGGATTACCGGGAGAGCTGGCAGCCGTGTGCGATGTCTGACAAGGCCTGGGAAGCGGCGCAGCACATGGCCGGAACGGTGGTCGCGAACCTGGGAGGATGGGGTGTCTTTGGCGTGGAGTGTTTTGTGTGCGGGGACGAGGTGATTTTCAGCGAAGTCAGCCCGCGGCCCCATGACACGGGCTTGGTCACTCTGGGCAGCCAGCAGCTTTCGGAATTCGCGCTGCACGCGCGGGCGATCCTGGGTTTGCCCGTGCCGGGGATCACGTTTCTGCGGCCCGCGCACAGCGTGGCATTGGTGGGGCGTTTCGACGGGGTGCCCGTGGTGTCGGGCGTGGCGGAGGCTCTGTCGGTGCCCGAGAGTCAGCTGCGTATTTTTGGGAAGCCGGAGTGCCGTGGCCACCGGCGTCTGGCGGTGACGGTGGCCACGGGGGAATCCGCCCTTGAGGCAAAGGAACGGGCCTGGGCGGTGGCCGACGCGGTTCGTTTGAGTCCGCGGGATTAGGCCGCGGAGCGGCGTGCTGGATGTGCGCCGGTGTTCTGCGAGTTTGGTCGCGGGGGCCTCTCTGGAATGGATTCCCGGCCGGTGGACGGGTAGGGTGGGCGGATGTTGTCTCCCCTCATGCGTCGCGTCGTTGGGTTCCTTTGGCTGCCGGTTGCCGCAAGTGTGAGTTTGCGTGCGGAACCGGCCCCTGCAAAGGCGGTTGCTCCGAAAAAGCCAATTCCGACTCCGGAGGAGGTGCTCAAGGCTGCGCCGGTGGCGTCGGGTTTGCACATGGATGTATGGGCTGCCGAGCCGATGGTTTCGAACCCCGTTGCATTTGCTTTTGATGGAAAAGGACGGGCATGGATCGCCGAGACCAACCGGCGAAAGTCGTCGCATCTGGATATACGCAGTTTTACAAACTGGGTTCCTCAAAGTCTTGCCCTGAAATCAGTTGCTGAAAGGGTGGAGCTGGTTAAGCAGATTCTGCCCGAGGGAGCCTCCTCCAGCTCGAAGGCGCTCCGGGATGCAAACGGGGATGGAAAAATCAACTGGCGCGATCTGGAGGTGGAATCTGAGATGTTGCGTGTGGTAAGCGACGAAGATGGGGACGGAAAGGCGGACGCCCACCGCGTGGTGGCCGAGGACTTCAAGGCGCTCAAAACCGGGATTGCCGCGGGTGTTGCCGTGCGCGGGGGGGAGGCGTTCTTTGTGTGCGAACCGGATGTGTGGCGGGTGAAGGAAGACGGCAGCAAACGCGAGATTGTACAGGGGCTGGCTGTGCACATGGTTTACAGCGGACACGATGCGCACGGGGCGAAGTTTGGTCCGGACGGGCGGCTCTATTTTTCGGTGGGTGATTGCAGTGCGCGCGTGGAGGCGGCGGGCAGGGTGCTGGCGCCGCCCTCGAGCGGGGCAGTGTTCCGGTGCTGGCCGGACGGGTCGGGCATTGAGTTATTTGCCATCGGGTTGCGCAATCCGCAGTCGCTGGCATTCAATGAGGTGGGCGACCTGTTTACTGGGGATAACAATGCCGACGGCGGAGACAAGGCGCGCTGGGTGCATGTCGTCGAGGGGGCCGACTACGGATGGCGCCTGCACTACCAGTTCGTGCGCGAACCCAAGCTGGGGGTTTGGAATTCGGAGGGTGTTTGGAAGCTGGATTCCGCGCGGGATGTTCCCGCGGTCCTGCCGCCGGTTGCTCACGTTGGGCATGGTCCGGCCGGTGTGGCCTATTATCCCGGGACGGGCCTGCCTGCGGAATACGAGGGCACCTTCTTCATGGCCGATTTCCCGGGGGGAGTGCGCGCATTCAAGCTCGAGCCGCGGGGCGCGTCCTACGCTGCGTTGCTGTCGGAGAAAACCCTCGTCGATAATTCCTCCGAGATGGAGGGCAAGCTGGCGTGGAAACTCAATATCTCGGACGTGGCCTTCGGGCCCGGCGGCGGACTTTATCTGCTGGATTGCATCGACTGGATCCCCGACCAGAACAAGTTCAACAAGGGCAGGATTTTCCGTGTGCATTCCCCGGAGGTGGATGCGGATCCGCTCGTGGAGCAGACGCGGCGTTTGCTGGCGGAGGGCTTTTCCCAGCGCACGCCCGAGGAGTTGGCGGGGTTGCTCGCGCACAAGGACTATCGTGTGCGCGTGGAGGCTCAGTGGGCTCTTGCAGAACGCGCTGTGGAGGCGGTGGCCTCGTTCGAGGCGGCCGCGCGGGGGGCGGGTTGGCAGCGGGTGCACGGGGTGTGGGGTTTGGGGCAGGTGGCGCGCAAGCACCCGCAGGCGCTGGACGCGTTGCGGCGTCTTTTGGAGCAAAGCACCGATGCAGAGGTTTTGGCGCAGACGCTTAAAACCGTGGCCGAAACGGGTTCCCCTGCGGATGCGGCCGCCATTCGAAAATTCCTGACACATGCCGAGCCGCGGATTCGTTTTTTTGCGGCGCAGGCTTTGCGTCGGATTGGATCGGGCGCGGATGCGGAGGGACTGGTGGAGCGGTTACGTGCGGGGGACTACGAAGATCCGTTTGTGCGGCATGCGGTGGTGGCCGCGCTTGCGGCGGTAGGCCCTGCGGATTTGCTCATGGCGTTGAGTACGGACGCGGCCGAGTCGGTGCGTCTCGGAGCTGTGCTGGCGCTGCGGCGGCAGCAGAACGCGGGGGTTTCGCGGTTTCTGGTGGATGGCTCGCCGGCCGTGCGTCTGGAGGCGGCGCGTGCGGTGTATGATCAACCTGTTGCGGGTGCTTTGCAGGCGCTTGCGGATGCCAAAACGCAGGAGGAGGATGCGGCAGGTTTCGGTTCCCGGGTGCAGGCCGCCCGGCATCGCCTTGGGGGGCGCGCGCACGCCGAACGGCTTGTTGCGGAGGCGGCCGATGCGACGCTTCCCGAGCGGATCCGGGTTCACGCGCTGGCGCTTTTAAGGCAGTGGAACCCGGAGGATGGGCGGGACGTCTTTCTGGGGCGCTGGTGGCCGTTGGAGGCGCGGCGGGACGTTTCGAAGTGGCAGCCCGCCTTGGAAACAGCCTGTGGCGGGCTTCTCACAGATTCCTCGGTGGCGGTGCGCGTGGCCGCGGTGGAGGTCGCGGCCAAGCTGGGCTTCAAACGCACGGCGGAGCGTTTGGGCGAGATTGTTTCTTCGTCTGCGCAACCGGCGGCGGCGCGCATAGCTGCGTTGGGCGCGTTGTCGGAGTGGAAACCTAAGGGCTTTGGAGATCTCTTAGGAAAAGTTCTGGAGGACAAGGACAAAACTGTTGTGGAGGCGGCGGCAAAATGTATTGGAAAACTCCCCCGCGAGGAGGCCGTCAAGCTGTCGGTGCGTCTTGCCGAGCAAGGCAGCCTCTCGCAGCGCCAGGGTGCCGTGGCGAATTTGGCGCAACTCAAGCACCCCGCAGCGGATGCAGCGCTGGAGCGGATGATGGACGCGCTGCTCGGAGGTAAAATGCCCGCCGGACTGGTGCTGGATGTTCTGGAGGCTGCCTCAAAGCGGGGTTCCGAGGCGTTGCGCTCCCGGGTGAGGGCGCATCAGAAGGCGCGCGTCGCGGAGGATGCCTTGGCGGAATGGCGCGAGTGCCTCGAGGGAGGCGACCCCAAGGCGGGACTCAAAGTTTTCCGCGAAAAGGACGAGGTCGGGTGTTTCCGGTGCCATAAGGCCGCTGGAAGCGGAGGCGACGTGGGTCCCGCCATGGACAAGATTGGGAGCCGCCAGGATCGGGAGTATCTGCTTCGGTCGATCGTTCTCCCCAATGTGGATTACGCGCCGGGGTTCGAGACGTTTTTGTTTACCCTCCGGGACGGCGCGGTTGCGGCTGGTATGCTCGTGAAGGAGGACTCCAAGACTGTGCAGGTTGCGATGCCCGGGGTGGCGGAGCGTCAGGTGATTGAGAAGGAACGCATCGTTAAACGCGACCGGTTGCCCTCGCCGATGCCGGAGGGTCTTGGGAGGTTGCTCACGAAGAGAGAGCTGCGGGACATCGTGGCTTTTCTCGAAAGCCAGCGCTGACGCCGCTTTCGCAGGAAGGCGTGTGCCGGGGCGTCGCGCTTCCTTTGCGGATCAGGCGTGGGTTCCCAGTTGAACGATTTGTTTAAATTCTTCGGAGGATAGGGGGATCACCGAGAGGCGCGATTGGCGGATCAGCCCGATGTTGCACAGCGTTGGGTGCGCTTTAAGGGTCGCAAGCGACACCGGGTGGTCCAGCGCCTGTTTCGGTGCCATATCCACGCAAATCCAATCTCCTTCGGTCGCCGTCGGATCCGGATACGCCTCGGCCACGACCGTCGCGATCCCCACCACCTCCTTGCCCACCACGCTGTGGTAGTACAGTGCCAGATCGCCTTTTCTCATGGAGCGCAGGTGGTTGCGTGCCTGAAAATTCCGCACTCCGGTCCACGCAGTGCGCCCGTCCTGAACCAGCTGGGACCAGGGATAGGCCGTGGGTTCCTGTTTAACCATCCAGTGCTGGCAGGTCGTTTTCATGCCCCAACCTCGTTCTGGCTTCCCTCCCGGCTCAAGGTAAAAATACACTGTCGCGGTGTCAGCCATGCAACGCCACCCCGGGTGCCTTTTCCCCGCGCGGAGAGAGGTTTTCCATCTGCTCGCAGCGCTGGTACTGTTGCTCTGTTTTCACTGGGCGAACGCCGCGCCCTCCCCCGGGGCGCTTCCCAAGGGGTGGAGCGAGATCACGTTTTCGGGAGTCCTCCCGCAGGCCGATCCCGAGGAGGTTAAGTGGCGGCTGCATTGCGTGGAAAATCCCGGACCCTTTGCCATCGAAAAGGAAAAGTTTCGGCTTTTTGTTCCGCCCAATTTTGTTCCCGAGCAGACTTGGGGAGTGTTGATCTGGGTGGACGCAGGCAACGCGCCGTCCATTCCCGTGGCTTGGGAGAAGGTGTTGGAAAACCGGAAGCTGCTGGTGGTGGCCGGTGTACGGTCTGGAAATTCGCGCATCATATTCGACCGCATGCGTATGGCGGTGCATGCCAGCTTCGGAATCCAGCAGCGTTGTAAAATCGATCCCGGACGGATTTACGTCGCCGGTTTCTCCGGGGGCGGGCGTGTAGCGGGAATGCTTGGAATTGCATGGCCCGACTTTTTCAGCGGGGCGGCGCCGATGATGGGGGTAAACTTTTACACCGAGATCCCCTCGGCCAAGGGAACACGGTATCCGCCCGATTTCATTCCAGACGACCAGGCGTTGGAGATTGCCCGCTTTAAGCGCCGTCACGTTCTGGTGACCGGAGAAAAGGATTTCAACCGGGGCGATATTCTTTCGGTGTACCAGAACGGATACCGCAAGGAGCGGTTTTGGTCCGTGAATCTTGTGGAGTTTCCCGGCCTGGGGCACGCGCTTCCCGACGCCGTCGGGTTTGAAAAGATTGTTTCCTTTTTGGAAGGCGATGGGGCGCGGCATTGACGCGCGGCGGCCCTCCGTTTCATTCTCGAGGCCCCTATGAAATTGCGTTTCCCCTCCCTGTTTCTTGCCACTGTCAGCCTGCTCACCTTCGCCTCGGGTGTGCGTGCCGCGGAAAATGTCGATGCGGGACCCGCGCCCTCCGCGGAAGAGCTCAAGGCCCTGACGGACTTATCCTCCAAAGGCGTTCTTGTACAGCCGCTTGCTGCTGGCGTGAACTGGAGGTATGTGAATTTTCGTGGCGCGGAAAAACCCGATGCCGCCCTGTACGCCCTGCTCAAAGGAGCGGTGAGTGTTGTGGAACTGGACCTTACCGGCCAAAAAATAACCGATGCGGATGTGGCGCATGTGGCCGGGCTCAAAAATTTGCGCAAGCTGAGTCTGGCTCGCACGGGCATCACGGATGCGGGGCTGGCGGCCGTGAAGGGTTTGTCAAAACTGGAGTCATTAAACTTGTTTCAAACGCAGATTACCGATGCCGGACTCCCTCACATCGCAGGTATCAAGTCTCTCAAACGCGTGTACTTGTTTGAAACCAAAACCACTGAGGAGGGCGTTGCCAAGTTAAAGGCCGCGCTGCCCGGAGCTGCTGTGGAACTGGGGGCCAAACTGACGGTAGTTCCTCCGCCGGAACCCAAAAAGGAAGAGCCCAAGAAAGAGGAACCTAAGAAGGATCCAGCCAAGCCGGCCGCTCCAAAGGCAGACGCTCCGAAGGCAGACGCTCCGAAGGCCGCCGCACCGAAGCCGGACGCACCGAAGCCGGACGCACCGAAGCCGGACGCTCCGAAGGCGGACGCTCCGAAAGCAGACGCTCCGAAAGCAGACGCTCCGAAAGCAGACGCTCCGAAAGCAGACGCTCCAAAGGCCGCCGCACCGAAGCCGGACGCTCCGAAGGCAGACGCTCCGAAGGCGAACTAATCCTTTCGTTTACGCCGTCCGCGTTGCACTGACACGGGGGCGGCGCTTTCCGAACGGGTGGGTAAAAATTGTCTCCCCGAAACCCACCCGTTGAGTATCGGAGAGTCCCCCGGGTTGTGGATTTGCGTCCCGCCAGCTGGGTGGAAGTTGGCTTGAGCAGAGGTCGCGGGGAGAATCCCGCCATGTTCACGTGGTCTGATCGAGGCCGTTAGTGTTCTGCCCGCGATCACAAATCCCCATCGACTCCCAATTTTTATGGGAGGTGGGGGGGTTGCGGGGGTAGGATTTGAACCTACGACCTTCAGGTTATGAGCCTGACGAGCTACCAGGCTGCTCCACCCCGCGATTTACGAGGGATAGAGTCGCATGGATCCGTTAGCGAGGCAAGAGATTTCAGCCGGATTTCATTTCAGAGGTTTTTCCTCCCTCCGCGGAGTCCCCGTCTCCGGACCCGGAGATGATGCGCCGCGCAAACCCTTTTCCTGCGGATCGCGAAACTCCAGAACGGTCTGGATTCCTGCTGTGCTCCGCTTGTGGAAAAGCCGCTGCAAATGAGGTCTGCCTCGCGGGGGCTCTGTTCCGGCTTTACCAAAATGCGTTTGCTTTCAAGCTTGAAAAACATTAGGTTCGCGAATTGTTTTTCCATGGTTTTTCCGAGCAGCAGACTCCTTATTTTCTTCGCCTGCCTGTTTCCTTGGTTTTCCCGTTGTGGACTTCAAGGTGCTGAAATCCGCCTGGCAATCAGCGTGCGGGACCAAAAAATGGCGCTGATTCAGGATGGAACGGAGTTGGCGCGCTTCAGTATTTCAACGTCACGTTTTGGAGTGGGCGACAGTCTCGGAAGTTATGCCACACCGCGTGGACTTTTGGCCGTCGCTGAGAAGATCGGGGACCGGCAGCGGGAGGGAACCGTCTTCAAGTCGCGCCGTCCCACGGGCGAGGTGCTGTATCCGAATGCGCCCGGGCGGGATCCGATTGTGACGCGCATTCTGTGGCTTCGGGGGCTTGAGTCTTGCAACGCGAAAGCCTACCAGCGTTGCATTTACATCCACGGTACTCCGGAGGAAAAGATGCTGGGAAAACCGGTGAGCTGGGGGTGTATCCGGATGCGTTCACAGGATGTGGTGCGCGTTTTTGACGCGGTTCCGGTTGGGGCAAAGGTGGAAATCGCCGAGAAAAAGCTCAAGGCGATGGTCCGGGAGGCGGCGCAGGCCACGATGCTGGCCAGAAACGAGGCCCGGCCTTAATGGAACAGTGCTTGCAGGTGCGCGACGGGAAGAGTTTTTTTCCGGGGACATGACACGGTGTTAAGCAAACGGACTTTGCGGTGGTGGAGCCGGGGTGTCCTGCCGTTTACGGTCGGGCTGCTTTGGGGGGGGGCTTGTGGTACGGGCGTTTTTGGGGTTGCCGCGGAGACCGGGTTTTTCGGCGGCCTGCACCAGCGGGGGACTGGGGAGGAGCGGCCTTTCGCGGGGAAAGCTCCGGATCAGAAGGGGATCCCCCCCGTCAAACCGGCCCTTCCCAAAGGCGGCAGTGCCGCGCAGTGGGCGAAGGTCGCGGAGGCCGCGGTTCAGATTTTTGAAAACCAGCACTACTCGAAGGCGGTACTCAACCGGGCTTTTTCGGCCCAAGCTTTCGAGAGGTATCTGGAGGCTCTGGATCCGCAGCGGCTCGTATTTCTCAAAGCGGATGTAGAGGAACTGCGTGCACACCATGCGGAGGGCTTTATCGAAAGCCTCAAGTCTGGCTCCTTTCGCCTTATCGACTCCGTGGAGCAGCGGCGCGGTGTTCGGATTCGTGAACACGCCGGCTGGCTTGCCCAACTGTTTGCCGGGAATTGGGACTTTTCCACCCCGTGGACTGTCGAAGATTCCCGGGAGCATTCAGAGTGGCCCGTGGACCAGGAGACCGCGCGGCGCGTTTGGCGGGAGCAGGTGGGTTCGGAAATTTTGTCCGAGCGGTTGGAGGGAGCCCCCATGGCGCAGGCCGTGGAGCGGGTGCGCCGGCGGTACGAGGAATTTTTTGGGGAGCCTTCCCGGGGGATTCCC
>JBILWF010000042.1:0-9382 GCA_044370075.1 Chthoniobacteraceae bacterium
ATGCAGGGAGAGGCAGTCGGGGATGCAGGGGTGGCCTTTGGGGCGGGAAGGCTAGGCATAAAGCGGGGGGCTGGGCGATGAATTTTGGCCGTGCCCCGCCGGGGGGCCGGGGGGGTGCGCTTTAGGGTTGCGCAAGCCGGTTGTCTTCCGGATGGTGAGGGCAGGCGCCCGGCACCCGGAATTGCACGCCGCCCGATGACCTCCAACCCCTTAACCACCCCAACGCCCGGCCCCCTTGCCGGGCAGCACCCCGGCGCTGAAAACCCGCTGCTGACCCTTTTCGTGGCGTGCTACAACGAGGAGGAAAACATCGAGGCCACGCTGGACACCGTGGCGGAGGCCTGCGCCGAGCTGGGGATCACCTACGAAATGATCGTCATCGACGATGCCTCCTCAGACCGCTCGGTCGAACTGGTGCGCGCCTACAGCACGCGCCATCCCGAGCGCAACGTGCGCCTGGTGGTGAACCGCGAAAATCAGGGGCTTGGCATCAACTACGTGGAGGCTGCCTTTCTGGGCCGCGGGGAATGGTACCGGCTCATCTGCGGAGACAACGTCGAGCCCAAGGAAACCTTCGTCAAAGTCTTCTCCCACATCGGAAAGGCCGACCTGATCATTCCGTACCAAACCTCCTGCCCGGGAAGGCCATGGAGCCGGGTTCTGTTGTCCCGGACCTACACCTTCCTAGTCAATCTCATCAGCGGGTATAACATCCGCTACTACAACGGCCTGTGTTTAACGCGGCGGGCTCTGGTGATGCGCTGGCACCCCTCCTCGCACGGATTCGGAATTCAAGCCGATCTGGTCACCCGCCTCCTAAGCCGGGGTGTGTCCTACATGGAAATCCCGGTGGAAGCCCGCGAGCGGGCCACGGGAACCTCCAAGGCGATCACGCTGCGCAACTTCTGTTCCACCGCCCATTCCCTGCTGAACATCGCCATCCGGCGCATCTCCAAGATCGTCTACGGCCGCTGCTAACGCACCCTCCGTGAGCCCCTCCGCACCGTCCACTCCTCTCCCGGCTGCGAATCCCGGCCCTTTCCCGTGCCACATCTGCGGGGCCACCGCACAGCCCCTCGACCGGTATTCGGATTTTGCCCGGGTGCGCTCCGATTGTGTTCCTTGGCATGCGGGATGTGTGCTGGGGATCTGCGGGGGCTGCGGCGCGGCGGTGGTGCGAACCGATTCCGTCTGGCAGGCCGAGTGTGAAGCGATTTACACGAACTACCGGATCTACCACCAATCCGGCGGAGTGGAACAGGTGGTAGCCCAAGCGGCAGCCGCCGAACCGGTGGGCCGCTCCCGCGCGCTCCTTCAACATGCCGGCGGGGTGCTGAGCCTGCCCGAAAGGGGCCGCGTGCTGGACGTGGGATGCGGCAACGGCGGGTTTTTAAGGACTTTTTGCACCATGCATCCGGGCTGGAGCGCTGTTGGCTCCGAGTTTGACACCAAACACCGCGGGCAGGTGGAGTCGATTCCCGGGGTTGAAAAACTGCATGCGGGACCGTTGGAGGAAATTGAAGGAACCTTCGACCTCATCTCCCTAATCCACCTGCTCGAACATATTCCGCATCCTGCGGGCCTTCTGCAGACGCTGCGCGGCATGCTTCGGCCCGGGGGCAGCCTGCTCATCCAGCTCCCCTACTACGTACTCAACCCGGTGGAGCTTCTCATCGCCGATCATGCCACCCACTTCTCGGAGCCCTCGCTTCGACGGCTGCTTGCGCGCTCCGGATGGAAGCCCCGGGCGGTGAGCTCCGCGTGGATTGCCAAGGAGCTCAGCTGCGTAGCAGAGGTGGCCGATGTACCCGAGGATCTCCCGGGGCAGGCGGATGTGGCGGACTTGCGCCTGCCCCCGGGGGCCTTAGACTGGATTGGGAATTTTCGCAAAGCGGCATTCGAAGCGGCTACGGATGCCCGGGCGCGCGGGGGCGCCTTCGGAATCTTTGGCACGGCGATTGTAGGCGTGTGGCTCGCCGCCGAGCTGGGGGAGCGCGTACAGTTTTTTGTGGATGAGGATCCGGCCCGTGTGGGCAAATCGCTCGAAGGCGTTCCGGTACTCGCACCCAGCTCGATCCCAGCCGGCGCGACAGTATTCATGGGCGTATCGGCAATCATCGCAGAGGGCATCTCCCGCCGGATTGGGCGGGAGGACATCCGGGTGGTGCTTCCTCCCGCGAACCCATGTTGATCGGCATCGATTTCGACAACACGCTCGTGAGCTACGAGCGGCTTTTCCACCGCCTCGCGTGCGAGCAGGGACTCATTCCGGTGGATTTCCCCCCCAACAAAGTGCTCATCCGTGACCACCTGCGCGCGACCGGGCGCGAACCCCTTTGGACCGCAATGCAGGGCATGGCCTATGGCCCCCGCATGAGCGACGCCGAACCCTTCTGCGGTGCGCGCTCGGCGCTGGTCTACCTCCGCCGCGCCGGTCACTCGGTGCGCATCATCAGCCACAAAACGCGCGCTCCCCTCGTGGGACCTCCCCACGACCTGCACGCCTGCGCCCGCGCATGGCTCGAGCATCAGGGCTTCTGGCTCCCTGACACGGGCCTGCGCCCCGAGCACGTTTTCTTCGAGCAAACCAAGGAAGCCAAATGGGATCGCATCGCCTCCGCACGATGCGATGTCTTCATCGACGACCTGCCGGAAATTCTTCAGGCCCGCGCTTTTCCGGACGGGGTGCGCAGGATCCTCTTTGACCCCGGGGACGTGCATGCCGCCCTGCAAGGACTCGAACGCTTGCATTCCTGGGAAAACCTTTCCTTCGCATGAGCGCGGACTCTCCACCCCCGGACGCCGCCGAAACCGCCCTCCGGCGCGCGGCTCAACTGCTTTTCGAAAGAGCAGGCCTTCCAGCAGACTGCCTGCTGGAGCGCGTTCGCGGCGGGGGAAACAACCGCGTATTCCGGGTAACACCACCGCAGGGACCCGCCCGGCTGCTGAAGGCCTATTTTCAGTCCCCATCCGATCCACGCAACCGCTTCGAACACGAGCATGCCTTCTACGAGTTGATTAGACAGGCTGGCATCCGGCGAGTTCCGGAACCCCTCGGCTGGGACGCCGGAGGGCGTTTGGGATTATTTGAATGGATTGATGGCGAAAAGCTTGCCCCGGAGGAAGTGAACGAGGAACACGTCCGGACCTGCGCCCGCTTTTTTGTTGAGCTGAATGCCGCCCGCGCTTCGGGGTCCGCAGCGAATGTTCTGGAAGCATCCGAGTCATGCTTCCGCCTCGCGGATCATCTGCTCACGATTGAGACGCGCGTACAACGGCTTGCCGCCTTGGAAAACCACGCGGAAACCCCGGTGGAATTTCAAAGTTTCATACACGCCAAGCTCCTGCCCGCCTGGAGGGAAATCCGTCGCAAACTCGCAGCTCATGCTTCCGTCGAGGAAGCGATCGCTCCAAACCTGCGCTGCCTTTCACCATCCGATTTTGGATTTCACAACGTGCTGCGCTCCGCCCGCGGACTGCTGTTTTTCGACTTCGAATACGCAGGCTGGGATGACCCGGCCAAAATGGTTTGCGATTTTTTCTGCCAACCCGAGATTCCCGCGCCCGGAGAAACACTTCGGGCTTTCGTGGAAGCCACCTGCCTGCCGGGTTGGAATGCAGAGTCTTATGCGGATCGCGTGTTTGCCCTGCTACCGGCCTACCGCGTCAAGTGGGTGTGCATCATCCTGAATGTGTTTTTGAAGGACGCCTCGCGGCGGCGCGCGTTCGCGAACGAAGACCTGCTTTCCGCAGACGCACTCGCCCTCCAGCTGCGCAAGGCGCAGACCCAACTCGATGCGCTAGCGCTGCGCTAAGCATGCGCCGCGGAATCGAGGCTTTCCTTCCCGGAGAACTTGGGGCGATCCTCCGCATCTTCTCCCTATGAACCCTCTGGACTGGAAACTCATTGGCCTGGCGCTTGCGGCAATTGGCGTTTTGGTGACCTTGGTCACGCGCGTCAAACTCAACGGCTTTGCAGCCCTGCTTTTGGCCAGCCTGCTGGTAGGGGGCGGAGCGGTGCTCATGGAGCAGACCGTTAAAAATGCGAAAGGCGAGGTCGTTCCCTACACCATGCTGGCAGTGACGAAGTCCATTCAGGACGGGCTCGGCGCGACCCTCGGCGGCATCGCGGCCGTACTGGGGCTGGGTGCGATGCTGGGCAAAATTCTGGCGGAATCCGGCGGGGCCGAGGTCCTCGCCAAACGCTTTTCCGCCTTCTTCGGACCGCAACGCATCCAGTGGTGCATCATGGCGCTGGCGCTCGCGGTGGGGCTCACCGCGTGGTTTCCCGTGGGGCTGATGCTGCTGCTCCCCATCCTGCTGACCCTCACGCAGGAAACCGGCCAGCCCTTTCTGCGGCTGGCCCTTCCGCTGCTTTCCTGTCTTTCAGTCATGCACGGTGTGATGCCTCCGCATCCCGGTCCGGTGGTGGCCATCGACGCACTGCATGCCAACACGGGGCTCGTTTTGTTCTGGGGTTTCATCATCGGCATTCCCACGGCGGCCGTGGCGGGGCCGCTGTACGCGATTTGGGCCGTGCGCCGCGTGGAGGCGACTCCTCCCGTTATCGAGCGCCAGCAACAGCAGAGCGGACGCACCGCACCCCCGTTTGGACTCACCCTTTTTTCCATACTCCTGCCCGTTCTGCTCATGCTGCTGGCAACCCTCGCAGAGCTTTTTCTCCCAAAGGAAAACCCCGTGCGGGATGCCCTGATGTTTGTCGGCAATTCAACAAACGCACTGCTGCTTTCCTTTTGTTTCTGCCTGTGGTCGCTCGGTACCCGGTGCGGTATAAACCCCGCCAAACTGCTCGCCTCCTCGGAGGGCAGCGTTGCCGCCATCGGCATGAGCATTTTGTTGGTGGGCGGCGGAGGCAGTTTTGCGCGTGTCCTGCGCGACAGCGGCGTGGCGGACTCCATCGGCCGCCTGGGCCATCAGATGCATTTGTCTCCGCTGCTGTATGGCTGGTTGATTTCGGCCTTTATTCGCGTCGCCACCGGTTCAGCGACCGTGGCAATCACCACGGCCTCGGGGCTGCTCGTAAGCGTGGTGGCTGATCACCCGGAACTAACGCAAACCCACCTCGCCTTAATCATTGTCGCCATCGGATGCGGTTCGCTCTTTCTCTCGCACCTGAACGACGCCGGTTTTTGGATCGTGAAACAGTCCCTCGGGCTGAGCGTCGAACAAACCCTGCGAACATGGAGCGTGTGCGAAACCATCGTGGGCCTTGTGGGCATGGGACTCGCGCTGTTGTGCTACACGTGGATCTGACGCGACGCGCCAACTCAACCGCGCGCCCTTATCCCGCGACGGGCCGCGGGTGAAGCGTTGGCGTTCCTCTCAGACGCGCAAAAAGCGCAAGGTTCCAAAGGCAGGAAACTCGCCCCAAAACGCCCCGACCCGAACGCCGCGCGACAAACTCGTCGTACAGGCTCAGCTAAAAAGCGCCGTGACGGGCTTGCCCATCGAATACGGCGGCCGCGTAATGCCCGTGTTTTTTCCAATGTCGTTGAGAGGCACGCCCAGCGCGTGCAGCACCGTGGCGTGCAGATCCTGCGGTGTCACCGGATTGCTCTTGGGCGCGGAGCCCGTCTTGTCCGACTCACCGTAGACCGCGCCCCCCTGAATGCCGCATCCAGCAACGATCGCGGAGAAACACTGCGGCCAGTGCTGGCGGCCCGGGGGCCCCTGCGTGAGAATCGTCGGCGTGCGGCCGAATTCGCCAACGGCAACCACCAGCGTGTCGTCGAGCATGCCGCGTTCCTTTAAATCCGAAAGCAGCGCGGAGAGGGCCTCATCCAAACGCGGCAGGCACCAGCCCATCCCGTAGGAGCCCGAGCCAAACGCATTGCCCATGCCCATGTTTCCGCCGTGCATGTCCCAGCTTGAGCTGGGCGGCCCTCCGCCGGTCTCGCCGGGTGCCGGGCCCACCCACCCGTTGACTGTTACAAAACGCACACCCGCCTCCACCATCCGCCTCGCCAGCAGCAGGTTCTGGCCCAGGGGATGCATCCCGTAGCGTTCCCGAACCGCGAGGGGTTCCTCGTGGAGGTTGAACGCGGCACGTCCCTCGGGACGTGTCATGGCGTCAAACGCCCGTTCGCGCAGTTCATCCCAATCCTTCCCAGCAGGTTCCCGGGCCAGACGGTCGGACTCGAGAGATCCCAGCAGATGCCTGCGCTGTTCGAGTCGTTCGCGGTCGGTCAGTTCAAAAATCTCAGGCATTTTGAAGTTGGGCATCGCCGGATGATTCGAAGCCGAACCAATAAAAACCGGCGCGTAGGAAGATCCCAGATAGCCGCCTGATCCGATGTTCGGCGCGCAGAAGACGGGCGGCCCGACGCATTTGATCAACCACGCGTTGGTGAGCAGGTTGCGTTCACTCGCGAGATGCTTCGCCACCACCGAACCGATGTAGGGCGAGTCATCCGCGACGCCCTCGCGCACACGCTCCACAATCTGGCCGCTTAGCAGATTGTGCATCGCGTCGAAGTGATTGTTGATCGGACGCGGATGCGTCATGGAGCGGATCAGACAAAAGTGATCAGTCACCTTGGCGAGCTTGGGGTGCAGCTCGGAGAGTTGCATGCCGGGGACCTTGGTGCGGATGGGCTTGTAGGGTCCCCGAATCTCCATCGGCGCCTCGGGTTTTAAATCCCATGTGTCAATGTGACTGGGGCCGCCGCACAGCAGAAGAAAGATACAGCACTTCTTGGACGGGACCGCATTGCCCGAGGAATCGAATTTGTCCTTACCCAAAACCATTCCGGGCACTGCGAAATTGAGGAGCCCCAAGCCGCCGGCCTGGAGAAATTTGCGTCGGGATATGCGGGGGGGGATCATAACCGGTCGGAACCTTTGTTCCACAGACACGAGGTCCGTGGAATGCAGCGCACGTGCTTGCAAGCCTATGACTATTGTCTTACCCGTCACCGAGTCAAGCAGGGCGGCGCGCACCGGGGCTTCCGCGGTTCCATGTCGTCCCGCCCTCGGCGGAGAGGATGTTTCGTTTTCCTGGCATCCTTTCCGCCCAAGAAAAACGCCCGCATCCGTACACCCGCCCCGCACCCACCGTATGAGCACCACCCCCGCGCTTCGCCCGATTCCCAACGCCCCGAGCATCTCGATCTACACAACCCGCGCGGAAGCCGGGATGGCGGCGGCCGCGCATGTGAACGAACTGCTGGGGTCAATCCTGAGCAAGCAGCGTGAAGCACGCGTCATTTTTGCATGCGCCCCGTCCCAAAACGAATTCCTCGCGGCGCTCACAGGTCCGCTTAAGCATGCGGTCGATTGGAAACGCGTGGTGGCATTCCACATGGACGAATACCTCGGCCTCGACGCTCAACATCCCGCCAGTTTCCGCCACTATCTGCACACGCATTTTCTGTCCCGCGTGGAGGTCGGAACCTTTCATCCCATTCGCGGCGAAGTCGCTCCCCGGGAGGAGTGCGCGCGGTACACAGCCCTGATCGACGAGGCGCCGATTGATCTGGTCTGCATGGGCATCGGCGAAAACGGTCACCTCGCGTTCAACGACCCGCCCGTCGCGCACTTCGAGGATCCCGCGCGGGTGAAAGTCGTGGAACTCGACGCGATGTGCCGCCAGCAGCAGGTGAACGATGGATGCTTCCCCGCTCTGCAGGATGTTCCGCTTCACGCGCTGACGCTGACGCTGCCCGTGTTCCGCGCTGCGCGCCATTTGAGCGTTGTGGTGCCCGGCCCCCGCAAAGCTGCGGCGGTCGCGGCGGCATGCGGCGGCCCCGTTTCCACAGCGTGCCCTGCAAGCCTCATTCAGTGCCGCGAAGACGTGCGGCTCTTCCTTGATTCAGAATCCGCGGCGCTGCTGCAGGCGCGCATCCCTTAGGGCGGACGTTTGCTGTGCAAAACGCGGAACATGTCCGCATTACCCCCTCTCCCCCCGATGAAACACACACCCGCAAAACCGCTGTTTCTGCCGCTGGCGCTGTTTCTCGCGCTGGGTGCATCCCCCTTAACGGCCGCGCCGCTGCGCGCGGGCGCGTCGGTTTCCGATGTCACTCCCACTGAGTTTCCCGTCAACATGCCGGGAGGGTTCAGCGCCAACGCGGCCACCAGCGCACACGACCCTCTTTTTTCCCGGGCTTTGGTGCTCGAAAAAGACGCCTCTGCTCTCGCTCTCGTCGTGGTGGACAATTTGGGCCTCGCGCCGGATACCGTAGAACGGGCCAAGAAAAGCGCCTCACAACGCTGCGGCATCGCCCCCGAACGCATGCTGGTTGCATCCACCCACACGCACACCGGCCCCGCCTCCGGCGCAAACGAACGCTCTTCCGCGGCACAGGTGCGCTACCGGGACCAGCTTGCGGAGGGCATCGCCTCCTCCATCGTCAATGCGCACGCCCTTCTGCGCCCGGCACGCGCGGGCAGCGCCAGCCATCCCCTGCCGGAAGAAGTGTTCAACCGGCGCTGGTTTCTCAAACCCGGCAAGATGCCCCCAAATCCGTTCGGCTCCTTCGACCGGGTCAAAACCAACCCCGGCACCAGCCCGGAGGTGCTTGATCACCCCGCGGGCCCAACGGATCCAGACGTCGGCATTCTTTCGGTGCAGGACGACAAACGCGCCCCTCTGGCCGTGTTCGCCAACTACGCGCTGCACTACGTCGGAGGCTCTCCGAAGGGGCAAATATCCGCGGACTATTTCGGGGAATTCGCAAGGCTGCTGCCCTCCCGTTTGCGCGCCCCGGAGAATTTCGTGGGCATGATGTCCAACGGCGCCTCGGGAGACATCAACAACATACCCTTCTTACTGACACGTCCCCCACGCGAGCCTTTTGAACAAATCCGCATTGTCGCTCAAAAAGCCGCCGATGCCGCGTGGCAGGCATACCGCAAAATTCCCGCTCATAGCGCCGATGTGCGCCTTGCGATGCAGGAACGCGAGGTGACCCTGCTCTACCGCAAGCCAGGCGACCCGGAGGTCGAAACCGCCCGCCGCATCGCCGCGTTGAAAGATCCCGCCGAAATCGCGGCCCTTCCGTCGCTGGCTCAGAACTACGCGCGCAACACACTTTCCGCACTGGAGCGCCCCGAATCACTCACCGTGAAGGTCCAAGCTCTGCGGATCGGCGATCTGGCCATCTGCGGACTGCCCTTTGAAGTCTTTGTGGAAATCGGTCTGGAACTCAAAAAGCGCAGCCCCTTTCCACACACCATGGTGGTGGGACTTGCAAACGGCCGCCACGGCTATCTGCCAACCGCCGGACACCATGAGCTCGGCGGCTACGAAACATGGCTTGGAACGAATTTCGTGCAAAAGGACGCCTCGGAGCTGCTCGTCTCAACGCTGCTCGAAATGCTCAATGCCCTCCGGTGACCGGTCCGCATTCCCGGCGCGCGC
>JBILWF010000571.1:0-2895 GCA_044370075.1 Chthoniobacteraceae bacterium
TTTTCGGGTACTACGACCAGGTACACGCGCACACGTACTACCCGCCGTACCTCATCCGCAACAGCGAAGAGATTCCCTTGGAAGGCAACCGCGGGGGATCCCAGGGACCGGTTTACTCCCAGTACCTCATCCATGACGCGGCACTGAAATTTGTCCGAGAGAATCGGGACAAGCCGTTCTTTGCATACCTTCCATACACTCCTCCGCATGGAAACTTTAGCATTCCCGACGCGGATCCCGCCTGGGAACTGTACCGCGACAAACCGTGGCCGGAGGGGGCGCGCCGTTACGCTGCGATGGTCACCATGCTGGACCGCCAGGTGGGGGAATTGCTGGCTCTGCTCAAGGAGCTGGGGCTGGATGAAAAAACGCTGGTGCTCTTCAGCGGTGACAATGGGGGAGCCGACTATTTTGTCACACCGGAGCATCCCCGCGGTGTGCACTCGGCCAACAAACATCCGCAAACCGGAGTCGAATTCCGGGGCTCAAAGGGAACGTTGTACGAAGGCGGGTTGCGCGTGCCCTTCATTGCCCGGTGGCCGGGACGCATTGCCCCCGGCGCGCAAACCGGACACCTCACGTATTTCCCAGACATCCTTCCCACTCTTGCGGAAGTCACCGGCGCGGGCGCTCCGAACGACGTGGACGGGATTTCCCTTGCCCCGACTCTTCTCGGAGAGGCAGTCGCGGGACGTCCGCAACCACGCCACGAATACCTGTACTGGGAAATGGGCACCGGCGTGGCCATCCGCCAGGGCGACTGGAGGGCTGTGGGAGGCAACGCCGGGTGGCAGCTTTTTGACCTCGCGAAAGATCCAAGCGAGTCGCGGAACATCGCCGAACAACACCCCGAAATTCTGGCAAAACTGCGAACTCTCGCGGCCTCCGCGCACTCCAAAGCCGTTGAGGGGACTTTCGACAGAACCGACCGTCACGAGCGCGACCGCCGGGCCAAGTCCGGACAGCACGACCAACCCGCCACTCAAAGTGCATCTCCCAAAACACCCCTCCAGCGCGACATCTCCCGGCTGCCAATCAACGGCCTCATCCCGCGGGACGGATGGAAAATCGTCCGTGTCAGCAGCGAGAATACCGCGAACCAAAAATTTGCCCGGAATGCGATCGATGGGGATCCGTCAACGCTCTGGCACACACGTTTTGCCGGAAGCCTCGCGCGCCCTCCCCACGAGCTTGTGATCGATCTCGGAGAGCCACGCACCGTCCGCGGATTCGTGTACATCGGTCGTCAGGACACGGGGTGGAACGGCTCCGTGAAGGACGTCGAATTTGCCGTCAGCCATCAGGCAGAGCGTTTTGGTGCACCCGTCATCCAGACCCGCCTAGCCAAGTCCAAGGCCCCCCTTACTGTGGAGTGTCCCGCTACTACGGGACGCTACATTCTTTTCCGAGCGCTTTCAGAACATGGAGGAGGAGAATACGCCTCGGTCGCTGAACTGGGCGTGTTGGGCGAATAGTCCCACCCGCAAACGCACCTCACTTTCAAAATGCGCCCCCGCAAGCGCTCGAATGCGCTCACGACTGATCCTTGTTGAAAAAATCCCCCGGAAATGCGGGGTTGGTCATCTGAAAAAAGGCTGATTTTTACAGAACGTTTCCTGGGCAATCCGCGCCCGGACGCGTTCATAGACGTAGACCAAACCAATTTTGGTGCCCCCCTCGGCCCCCAATCGCAGGAGCCTTCCTTCCATGGCCGGTCCACAGGCAGGCAATCACAGGGGTATCCCTTGTTCCGATGCTTCTCGATCTCACCGCTTTTTGAGCGCGCCCCGCATGGATACCGCGCGCGAGAACTGCGGAAATGGGGGCAAAATCAAAGGCGTATCAGATGGCTCTTAAAAAAGTGCAAGGAGCCGGAGATCGATCTCTGAGGAAAAACATGGAGGGGAACCAAATCTCCCATCGCCCTCATCTTCAATTGTTTGACGGACTTTTATGCCTCGGAATAACGCAACCATGCCGTGATTCGCTGCAAGAGGCAAAACAGCAAAAGGGCCCCAGCACGTTTTATGGCAGCAAAGAGAGGGCCACTTTTGCACCGATGGACTGGAACAAATCGAAAGGCGTGCCAGATTCTGACGGCATGACTTTCCCGACTCCCGCCAAGCGGTTGCATGAAATGAACGCCCTGGAGGACATGGGCCAGTTTCCCTTGGTGATCTACGCCGGCGCCACAGGTAATGTGCTGGTGACCCTCACGGCCACCTGGTTTCTTCGCCACTATACGGACGATCTCCGGGTTTTGTGGCTCTGGGCGGTGGGAATCATCGCCCTGAATCTGAGCCCCGTCGCTTTTCTTCGCCTCGTCTTGAAAAACACCCGGGACACTCCCCCGATTCGGGAGATGAATTTTTTTCGGGATCAACACCGCTTTGCCTCGTGGGTTTACGCGGTGGCTTCCGGTAATCTCTTTTTTTGGATCGTGACTGCGTGGTGCGTGTTCAGTGTGAATGCAGAAGTCCCCAGTCTGCTGGGACTTCTCGGAACGGCTCTGGTTGTCACGTCCTTCCCGGCCTGGATCCGGTTCTTACGCAAACCCTAAATCCAACGGGACGGGTTCCAAAAACGAGGGATTGCTCCCCGGTGTTATTGACGAACCGCCCTTCGCGAACCGGGTACGCACCGGGTTTGAACCCTCTGGGGAAACTCCTCAAATCGCGGACCTCTCGCGCGGGACCGGAACGGTGCGGATTTTACTGATCTCGGCCTGCGGACGCTCTGGAGGAGCGGATCGTCCCTGCTCGTCACCCCGGGTTCGGTCCGCTCAAAAATAAGTCTTCAGCGCCTCGGACTCCCGGGGGCTGAGCGGAAGCGTTCCTGTGGCCATCGCCACCGACGGCTCCCAGTGCTGGTGGTCTTTGGGAAGAATCCGAAAAC
>JBILWF010000572.1:0-2894 GCA_044370075.1 Chthoniobacteraceae bacterium
CTATCCAGTTGAGCTACGAGTGCGCAACACTTCTAGGCGAGAGTGTTCGACACTCGTCCCACCGGCGTCGAGACAATTTCCTGCGCGCTCCGGGGCCGGAGTGCGTGCCACGCCCAAAATGCCATCCCAAAACGTGACGCCATCCCGGATGAGAGACGCGGCGCGCATTTATTTTACAATGCCTGCCCAAACCACTACTGACAAGAGGGTTGGGAATCCGACGCGCTCCGCGAATGCTGCGCACAATCACTCAAAAACAGAAATCAAAACCAACCTTCCCCGCGCCACGGGGATTTGGGTCACCCCCGCAGGGACCGCCCCCTTTCGCCCGCTTTGGCGGGTCAAGCCTGGTGTTCACCCCCGCGCGGTGAACCGGACCCATCCGCGGCAGGCCCCAAATTGCCATCGAAAGCGGCCTAAATTTGTCTCACGCTCATAAAAAAAAACACCCCCATGAAACTCCGAACCGTACTCCCCCTTTTCTACGTCCTGAGAGGCCTCGCCTCCGCGCAAGTCGCCCCTTACGACACACCGCCCGCGGCGGCCCCCCCCGTTTACCGCGTCCGGTATGAGGCGTCATCCACCCCCGGGGAACTCCTTTTTCCGGTCACCTACACCGTCTGGATTCCCCCGGGCGCCTCGAGCCTGCGCGGGGTGATCGTGCACCAGCACGGGTGCGGGGAGGGCTCCTGCAAATCCGGACAAACCGGCGCCTTCGACCTGCACTGGCAGGCTCTCGCCCGCAAACACGCCTGCGCCCTGCTGGCCCCATCCTATGAGCAACCCGATAAAGCCGACTGCCAGATGTGGTGCGATCCCCGCAACGGTTCGGATGCCGCATTCCAGAAAGCCCTCCAGGATCTGGGCACACTTTGCAACCACCCCGAGCTTTCCAAGGTCCCGTGGGCGCTGTGGGGCCACTCCGGAGGGGGCCACTGGGCCGGAGGCATGACCCTGCTTCATCCCGAGCGGGTAGCCGCCACCTGGCTGCGCTCGGGTGTTCCCCTGCTGACACCGGACGCCAAACGCCCCGCGATCAAACCGCACACCGTGCCGGACGCCGCTCATGCGGTGCCGATTATGTGCAACCCCGGAACCAAGGAGGGAGTCACGGTCAAGGAGGGACGCTTCGCAGGCGTGTGGCCGGCCAACGAGGCTTTCTTCACCACACTCCGCGCCGCCGGAGCGCTTGTGGGTGTCGCGGTGGATCCCCTCAGCAGCCATGAATGCGGAAACCAACGCTATCTCGCGATCCCCTGGATGGACGCCTGTCTCGCCGCACGGCTACCGCAAGAAGCTGGCGCCCGCCTCCGCCCCATGCCCGCAGAGGCCGCATGGCTGGCCCCGTTGTTGGAGAAACACGCGGTACCCGGCGCGAAGTTCCAAGGCGACCGTCGAACCTCCGTCTGGCTGCCAAACGAGCCCGTCGCCAAAGCCTGGATGCAGTACGTGGAGGACACTGCGGTAACCGACTCCACACCGCCGCCGGCCCCGCGCGCATTGCGTGTCTCGGGAAACACTCTCGCCTGGGAGGCGGAGGCCGACCTCGAAAGCGGGCTCGCACATTTTCTCATCGAGCGCGACGGACAAATCATCGGAACCGTACCGTCCGCTCCCAAGCCCGCCCCCAACCGGCCCTTGTTCCAAGGCCAGCAGTACAGCGATACCCCGCTCATGCCCCTGGCCGAAATGCAATACACAGACACCACGGCCCAAACCGGCATGAAATACCGCTACCGGATCATTGCGGTAAACACCGCGGGGCTGCGGTCCGAATAGGCTGAACCCCATTGAAAAACCGAAAGCAGCGAACACGCACCACGCCGGAGCACAAAATCTTAAAAAATTCGGAGCGGACCGGTTAGGGGATAGAATGTCCCCGTGGAACCAAGGGTGCCGAACAGTTCAACATCGTGAAAATTAACACTCGTTCAGAGGAAAAACGCTTCGTCCGCAGACTGCGCCTCATCCGCATGATCCTTGGCCTGTCGCGATTCGTCCGTGGCAAGCCAATCACCCGGCTCATTGATTGGCTGTGTTACTTTGGTTCCGGCAAAGAGAATCCGTTGCAAATCGTTGCTCCATACCATGGTCAGTTATTGATGCATCTGGACGTCCAAAGTTGGGTGGAGAGAAAAATCCTGTGCAAAGGATATTACGAGCCCTGGGTTTCAGACTTCATTGCCCGCTCTCTCAAACCGGGACAGGTTGCCATCGATATTGGCGCCAACATCGGCTGTCACACCCTGGTGATGGCCAGTGCAGTGGGCCAGGGTGGAATGGTACTGGCCTTTGAACCCAACCCGCGCATCCTCTTGAGGCTGCAGGCGAACCTTCGGCTCAACCGCTTTGACCATGTGAAAGCTCTTTCCACCGCGCTTGGAGACAAACCTGGCAATGCCAGCATTTTTATTCCCTCTGAGCTCGATCACAATCAAGGTGTTGCGAGTATGCACAAGGCCAATCTCGGAGGTGCTTGCCAGGAGATTCCAATAGAAGTCCGGTTGCTGGACGACGTGGTGCGGGAACTCAACCTCCAACGCGTCGACCTCATCAAGATGGACGTGGAGGGCCACGAGTGGCAGGTGCTCCTCGGAGCCAAACAAACCCTTTTACGTTTCAAACCCGTTCTCCTGTTCGAATTCAGCAACCGTCAATGGAACAACGGCGGCTTCGCTCCGGAGCAGGTCGAAGAGTGGCTTACAAATCTTGGATATGAACTCTATGTTCTACGCCAGCAGTTTACAATGAGCCTCCGACACGGTATCCCCGAGCACGGCGACATGCTCGCTTTGCCAAAGTAGCGCCGCAAAGCTGGAAATTGCGCCAGCGAGCGCAGACCCGTGCGTTATACGACCTCGTTCCCCAAACGCCTTATTCCCGCAGGACCCCGG
>JBILWF010000573.1:0-2892 GCA_044370075.1 Chthoniobacteraceae bacterium
TTTCATGTACGGCTACAAGTCGGTGGAGATGCTCTCCATCCTGCTCGGGGCAAAACCGGGCGAGATCCCCGCGGGCAAGTTTATGGACATTCCCGCGCGCCAAATCCGCAAGGACACGGTGGCAGAGTTCCGCGCGGACCTTAACGCGAAGCTCGGGAAGAAGCCGTAACAATTCGCGCCACCGGCGTTCGCTCCCGTTGGCCCGCGGCCCCCCTCCATGTCAGCCCCCCTCCTGGAAGCGCGTTCGATCATCAAAGCCTACACGGGCGTGCGCGCCCTGCGCGGGGTCAGTCTCTCCGTGCGCTCTGGCGAGGTGCTTGCCGTCATCGGCGAAAACGGTGCCGGCAAAAGCACCCTCATGAAGATACTCGCCGGCGTGCAAACGCCGGACTCCGGAGAGTTGCTGGTGGACGGCACACCGCGCCCGCTGCGTTCGGTTCAGGATGCGCTCGCCGCGGGCATCGCGTTGATTCACCAGGAACTCAACCTCGCCGAGACGCTGGATGTGGGAGCGAACATTTTCCTGGGTCGCGAACCGCGCCGCTACGGCTTGATTGATTCAGGCAGTATCACCGTGCAGGCACGCGAGGTCCTCGCAAAAGTGGGCCTCGATGTGGATCCTGCGACGCCTGTAAGCGAGCTCACCATTGCACAGCAGCAACTGGTGGAAATCGCCAAGGCTCTCTCGGTCAACGCACGCGTCCTAATCATGGACGAACCCACGTCGAGTCTGTCCGGGCATGAAACCGAAATGCTGCTTGCCCTGATCCGCAACCTACGCGCACAGGGCGTTGGAATTGTCTACATCTCGCACCGTCTCGGAGAGGTGCAAGCACTTGCGGACCGTTGTGAAGTCCTTCGCGATGGCGAAAACGCCGGGTGTTTGCAGCGGGGCGAAATCTCGCACGCTTCCATGGTCAAACTCATGGTGGGTCGCGAACTCTCCCAGTTTTACCCCCACCAACCGCACAAGGCGGGAGCTGCCGTGCTCGAAGTGCGCGGATTGCGTTCCCGCCAAAATCCCGGGCATGTCGTGAGTTTCGACATTCATCAAGGCGAGATAGTCGGCATGGCGGGTTTGGTGGGCGCAGGCCGGACGGAGGTGCTGCAGGCTCTTTTTGGCGTGAGCCCCGCGCTCGAGGGAACGGTGCGCGTGGCGGGTGTTGCCTGTGCTCCCAAAACGCCCCGTGACGCGATTGCCGCGGGACTGGCGCTGGTGCCCGAGGATCGCAAACACGACGGACTTGTTTTGGAAATGGGGGTACGCGAAAACCTGAGTCTCGCCACCCTAGACCGGGATCAGCGCAGTGGTTTTTTGAACACGGCGCAGGAGCGTGCGATTTGCGAGGAGATGATACCCGCCATGCGCATCAAAACACCAAACGCCGAACAACCCGTCCAGTATCTCTCGGGTGGCAACCAGCAAAAGGTGGTTATCGGCAAATGGCTTGCAAGCCGACCCAAAGTCCTTCTGATGGACGAACCCACACGCGGCGTGGACATCGGCGCCAAGCAGGAAATTTACCGCCTCATGGAGGAACTTGCGGCTAAAGGAGTTGGAATTTTGTTCGTTTCCAGCGACCTGGAGGAAATTTTGGGCATGTCGGACCGGGTCCTTGTCATGCACGAGGGTCGTCTCGCGGGCGAGTTACCGCGCGGTGCGCTAAGCGAAGAATCCGTCATGCGCCTGGCAACAGGATCGCCGGAGACCCCGGTGCCCTAACCTCTCCTTCCTTTCATGAAAAAGCTCCTGGGTATTTCCATTCTGCTGCTTGTGGTGTGCGTCTGCACGGCACTCATGAGCAGCAGTTTCTACAGCGCCTACAACATTGAGAACGTTTTGCGGCGCTCGGCCCTGTTCGGGATTTTGAGCATTGGCGTGGCCTTTGTGATTATCACCGGTGGCATCGATCTCTCCATTGGTTCTGTGGTATGTCTGGTGGGTTGTGCGCTGCCGTGGCTTCTTACCGTGCAGCACTGGTCTCTTCCCGCCGCGCTTCTCACAGTGGCTCTCCTCGCTCTTGGCATCGGACTGCTCCACGGCCTGCTCGTAACAAAGCTGCGCATCCAACCCTTCATCGTGACGCTGTGCGGGCTTTTACTCTACCGGGGCGCAGCCCGCGGATTCACCGCGGATCAAACCGTGGGATTCGGCTCCGAGTTCAAGAGCCTGCGCGCACTGGCCACGGCGAAGATCCCCTTCCTTCCCGGATTCGACCTTCCCGCACCGGTTGTTTTTGTTGTCGTCGTCGCGGTTCTCGCGGGGGTGTTTCTCAACCGTACCATTTACGGCCGGTACCTGCTCGCGCTGGGCAGAAACCCACAAGCCGCCAAATACAGCGGGATCGCGACGGACCGCATGATGGTGCTGGCTTATGTGCTCAGCTCCGGATTGGCGGGTTTGGGGGGGGCGCTCTTTGTGCTCGATGTGAACTCCGCTCAACCAGTCGACTTCGGGAACTTCTACGAACTGTACGCTATTGCAGCCGCAGTGCTGGGCGGATGCAGTTTGCGGGGCGGCGAGGGCTCCATTGTGGGGGTGCTGATAGGGGCGGCTCTCATGCAAGTGCTGCGCAACATGATCACGCTGGTAACCACGCGCAACAATGTGGAGTTCGCGATTATTGGGGCGGTTATTCTGCTGGGCGTCATCGCGGATGAAATCACCCGGCGCATCGCTACAAGAAGGCGGGCGGCGCAGGTCCTCGCTGCCAAAGCAACAGCGTAATGGAACCGGGTTACGGTTCACTGCGCATTGCCGTCCGCAGCCAAAGGCATGTGGGCGAAATGATCGAGGGCGTCGACCGGCGAAGCAGGGGCTGGCGTCCATCGTAGAAAACCGCGGATGGCCCTGTTTACGTATTGCTTGCCGCCTTGCACTGCCTGCCGCAG
>JBILWF010000575.1:0-2888 GCA_044370075.1 Chthoniobacteraceae bacterium
CATGAATCACCAAACTCTCACTCGGCTCGACTCCCTGAGCCTCTCAAACTTCCGCTGCTTTGCGAATTTCAGCATCCAGTTCGACGAGAAGCTGACCGTCATCGTGGCACCCAACGGAGGCGGGAAAACGGCCGTGTTGGATGCTGTTGCCGTATCGCTCCGCCTGTTGGTGGACACCCTTCAAACCAAGGCAGGATCCCTCGGCTTCGCCCCCGGTGACATACGTCTCCAACTCAGTAGCGAGAGAACGATGGAGCCGATGTTGCCCACCCGTTTCGATGCTGCGGGGCATATCGGCGGCGAGAAACTTGAGTGGTCCCGCCAGATTGAGTCCGTCCGGCGTCGTGCGCGAACCACGACACATGAAGCAAAGAGTCTTAAGAACGCAGCAACCCAGCTCCGCAAGCTGACACAGGCATACGTCGACGCTCACCAAGCAGCCTGCCCCGTACTCCCTCTGGTCGCTTACTACGGCACGGGACGGCTGTTTGGTGTCCACAGGCTCACGATCAAGAAGAAGAGCAACGGTAATCCACAGACTTCCCGATTCAACGGTTACGAGGACTGCCTGTCTTCCTCCTCCCGCTACAAATTCTTTGTCGACTGGTTCGAGCGGTTCTCGCGCGAGGCTCAACAGGAACTCTCCTCCGGTGTGGCGTCCGCGCATCACCCGGCGCAGCGACTGCGTGCCGTCAAAAACGCCGTCAACGCACTCTTGGCTCCCAGCCAGTGGGGGGACCTCGCTTGGGATTTTGCGGAAGGAACCATCACCGCCACACACCCAGACCATGGCACGCTTCCGGTGGATTGGCTTTCTGACGGCATCCGCAACATGATCGGGCTTGCGGCGGACATCGCTCACCGATGCGTCCGGCTGAACCCCCAGTTCATGGACCGCGCAGCCTTCGAGACCCATGGCATCGTTCTGATCGACGAGGTCGACATGCACCTGCATCCCGAGTGGCAGCAACTTGTGCTGCCCGCTCTTTGCGCCGCATTTCCGATGGTTCAATTTATCGTGACTACCCACAGCCCTCAGGTGCTCACCACGGTTCGCAAGGAAAACATCCGCATCCTGAGGAAGGACCCGGTAGCTGGCTGGACAGCAGCAAGTCCCGAGCAAAGCCCGCTTGCACAGGAGTCTGGAGACGCGCTGGCTGAAGTCATGGGGGTTCACCCCATCCCGGCCAGCTCTGACGCACAGAAGCAACTGCTCCAAGCAGTGCACGACTACGAGCAACTCGTGCGCGGAGGCATGGAGACCGAGACCCCCGCACTGGCGGTGAAGGCCACACTGGACGGCGCTGGCTACGAAATTCCCGACGCTACCTTGGCTCTCTGGCGGTTCATGGGCGAGAAAGTCAAACAGAGGAAGTAATCGTGGTTGAGCTCACTCGCACATCGGAGCCGCCTCAACTGGCTTCCTTCCGGGAACGCAACCCGAGCCCTGCTGACTTCGACTCCATCGAGTTTGCGGGTATCAAGCGTGCCATCAAGGCGCAGTTAAACTCCGATCAAGGCGGCGTGTGCGCTTACTGCGAATCCCTGTTGGCCGCAGACGAGGGTCAAATAGATCACGTCAAACCCAAAGGCGGTCGACATGCGCGACCGGATCTGGCCTTTGCTTACTCCAATTTCGTACACAGCTGTATTCGTCAGACGCCCCCGCGTTGTGGACAAAAGAAGGGGGAAGGAATGCTGCCAATCGAGCCAAGCCCGGGGTGTAACGCGCAGTTTTCGCTCAGCTCCTCAGATGGCGCAGTTTCGCCGTTGGCTCTTGCGAACAAGCAAAACCGTCACGCCGTCAATCAAACCATCGGAATGCTCGCGCTCAACGAGCCCGCACTGCAACGGGAACGACAACGGTGGATAAAAATCAGCGCTGAAGTACTCCGTTCGAGTGACAGCGATTTTAACGAATTCATCAAAGACAAACCCTTCCGCTTCATTCTGCGAAAACTGTTCGCCTGACTCGTTCATCCCGCCCCATGTCCGACCACCCCGTCATCTCCCCCAAAAAGCTCATCGAGGTCGCCTTGCCGCTCGATGCCATCAACGCCGCTTGTGCCCGGGAGAAATCCATCCGCCACGGACATCCCTGTACGCTCCATCTCTGGTGGGCACGGCGGCCTCTGGCGGCGGCCCGCTCGGTCATCTTTGCGCAGTTGGTCAATGATCCCGCCAGCTTGTGGGAAGCCCAGCATCCCGGCGAAAAACCTTCGTCCCAACAACGCTCCGCCTTCACCAAACGCCGCAAGGAACTCTTCAACCTCATCGAAGAACTCGTCCTTTGGGAAAACACCACCAACGAACCCGTGCTGGAGCAGGCACGGGCGGAAATCCGTCGTTCGTGGAAAGAAGTCTGCGCCCTCAACGCCAGTCATCCAGAAGCCGCCACCTTGTTTCAGCCCGAGGCCATGCCCGGGTTACACGATCCCTTTGCCGGAGGTGGGGCCATTCCCTTGGAAGCCCAACGCCTCGGACTGGATGCCTATGCCTCCGATCTGAACCCCGTAGCGGTTTTGATCAACAAGGCGATGATCGAGATTCCGCCCAAGTTCGCTGGCAAACCGCCCGTGAGTGCGGCGTTGGCGCAGGGCAAGGCGGGCGATGCCTTTGCGAATCTGCGGGCCACTGCCAAGAACGACCAGAAATGGACGGGAGCACAGGGGTTGGCGGAAGATGTCCGCCATTATGGGGCGTGGATGCGGGAGCAAGCCCAGCAGCGCATCGGGCACCTGTATCCGCAGGTGGAGATCACGCCTGAACTCGCCCAAGACCGTCCCGATTTGCAGCCACTCCTCGGGCAGAAACTCACCGTCATTGCGTGGTTGTGGGCGCGGACCGTCCACAGTCCCAACCCGGCCTTTTCCCATGTCGCCGTCCCG
>JBILWF010000574.1:0-2888 GCA_044370075.1 Chthoniobacteraceae bacterium
TGCTGCAGAGGGAAAACGCCTTTCTCAAGCGGGGCGGCAAAATGCTCTTCCCGCTTCCCTCCATCGAAATTGTGGGATCATGAAGCGCTCCCTCCTCGTCGGGGCGCACGGTCAGGACGGCAGGCTCCTGCAGGCCCGTCTCGCCCGCGAACAAATCCCCTGCCTCGCCCTCGGCCGGGGAGACATCGACCTGACCAACCCCGCCGCCATCCGGACCCTGCTCTCCGGGGACATCGATCGGGTTTACTACCTCGCCGCACACCACCATTCCTCGCAGGACTCCGCCCCGTGCGACTTGGCAGACCTCTACCGCAAGAGCATGCAGGTTCATGCAGACGGTCTTTTTCATTTCCTGGAAGCCATCCGTTCTGATTCCCCGCAGACACGCCTCTTTTACGCGGCCTCCTCGCTGGTTTTCGGCGCGCCGACTTCGGAACCGCAGAATGAATTCACCCCGCTGAATCCGTCCTGCATCTACGGCATTACCAAGGCCTGCGGCATCCAGCTCTGCCGGTACTTCCGCAGCGCCCACGGCGTGTTTGCATCCGCGGGTTTTCTTTTCAACCACGAGTCGCCCCTGCGGGAACGCAAGTTTGTCATCCCCAAAATTATACAAACTGCCCTTGCCATCGCCGGAGGTTCCGCCCAAAAACTGCACCTCGGAGAGCTCGCCGCGCGCGTCGACTGGGGGTACGCCCCCGACTTTGTGGATGCAATGGTGCGCATTCTCAATCTCGAGGAGGCTGACGACTTCGTGATCGCGAGCGGACAAACGCATGCGGTGCAGGAAGTGGTGGAAATCGTTTTTGCGCACCTCGGTCTGAACTGGAGGGATCACGTGCTCGAATCCCCCGCAATCCTCACCCGCAAAAGGGTGGCCCTGCGCGGAGACTCCTCCAAGCTGCGGGAGCAAACCGGCTGGCGCCCTTCAGTTGATTTCCAAACAATGATTCACCGCCTCGTGGCGGCAGCACAAAATGCCTGACACGCTCCTGTTCGTCCCTACCTACAACGAACGCGACAACGCCCCTCGCATGGCCCGCGAACTGGCCGACTTGGGACTGGATGCGGATATTTTATTCGTCGATGACAACTCGCCCGACGGAACCGGCGCGCTGCTCGATGCGCTCCGGACCGAGATCCCGCGCCTGCGGGTGCACCATCGGGCGGGAAAACTCGGCATCGGCAGCGCCCACGCCGAGACCATCGCATGGGCCTACAGCGAGGGCTACACGCGCTTGGTCTCCCTGGACTGCGATTTCACCCATTCGCCCCGGGACATTCCCACCCTGCTCGCCGCGGCGCAGCAAAGCGATCTGGCCGTTGGATCGCGCTGGGTGCACCCCGACAGCCTGCCCGGCTGGAACCTGTACCGGCGCCTAATGACGTTTTTGGGGCATGCGTTGACGAAATACGTTCTCGATATTCCTCAGGACGCCAGTGGCGCATTCCGCGTTTATCGTCTGGATCGGATTCCGCGTGAAATATTTGGTCTCATCCGCTCCAAAAGCTATGCATTCTTTTTTGAGAGCATGTTTATCTTCAACCGCAATAAACTCTCAATCCGAGAAGTCCCTATCACGCTGCCCGCGCGAACCTACGGCAGCTCTAAAATGTCCTTTCAGGCTGCCTCCCAGGGTGCGCGCTATATTTTTGAGCTGGCATTCCAAAATACCCGAAAACCAGAGCGTTTTTTACTTCCCTCCGGCCAACTGGATTTGGATCCGTCGCTGAACGATCCCCAAAACTGGGACAATTACTGGAATGAGTCGGGCCGCACGGCAAACCCCATCTATGAATTTCTCGCAGGCCTTTATCGCAGGCAGGTCATCAAACCCAATTTAGAAAGAATTGTTCGCCGCGAGTTTCCATCCGGATCATCCCTGCTGCATGCCGGATGCGGCAGTGGCCAAGTAGATACCGGACTCCAAGATACCCACCAACTTACCGCTGTCGACATTTCCCGCGGGGCGCTGTCGCTTTACTGTCGGAATAACAGAAATGTAAAATCCGTGTTTCACGGAGACATTTTTAATCTGTCATTTCCCGCGGATTTTTTTGACGGCGTGTACAACCTCGGCGTGATGGAGCATTTTACCGCCGAAGAAATTCAAAAAATCCTCCGGGAGTTTCATCGGGTCCTCAAACCGAACGGTAAGGTCGTTTTGTTCTGGCCCCACACCAAGGCGCCCAGCGTTCTCCTACTAAAGGCCTGCCGGGCCTTCATACGCACGGTGTCCGAAACGACGCCCGATTTTCATCCCCCGGAAATCTCTCTGCTGTCCCGCCGCGAAGACTGGGAAAAAACAATCACTCAAAGTGGCTTCAAAATTCTGAATTGGTCCATCACCGCTCGCGACTTTTGGGTTCAGGCGATTCTCATTTGTCAAAAGGTCTGATCCCATGGGTAAAAAAAACCAGAAAACTGCCCCTAAAAAACCGGAACCGCCCGCGCTAACCCTTCCGTCACCCCCTGATTCCAACCGTTTTCGTCCCCTGCTCCTTCTGGCGATTTTCGGTGTGCTCTGGCACGGATTTCTTCTCACCAACGATGGAACCATTTGGGACAGCTGGTATGTAAAGTCTTGGCTCCAGGATAAAAACTGGCGGGTTTTGGACGAGTTTTTCGGGTCTGTAGGCATGCCCATGTATGGGTGGCTTTACAAGCTATTTGCTTGGTTCCCTAACCTGATTGGAGCCTTCATGACGGCCACGGTCGCCTGCCTCCTTCTGCAGTCTTTCCTCACCTACACACTGGCAAGGGAAATGGCGGGGCTTACCTCTCTCGAATCCTTCTGCATCGCCCTGCTGACCCAGTCGAGCCCCGTATTCTCGGCTTCCCAAGACTTCATCATGTTTTTTTTCATTCTAACGCACACCCTCTTTTT
>JBILWF010000043.1:0-9355 GCA_044370075.1 Chthoniobacteraceae bacterium
GGGGCGTCCCATGGGTGCGCGCGGCGAAGCCGGAAACTCAAGCTGTCCGGCGAGGACATAGCGGCCGGGAGCAGCCTTGCGGATGTGGTCCGGGAAGCGGCGCATGGCCGAGTGGAACCAGGAATGGATGTTCACAGCCTTGATCCTTAGTACGGCGGCTAGTTCCTTCACCTGAACCCCCTTGTCTCCGGCTGCGCGGAGTGCTTCGAGGATTTGGGAGCGTAGTTCTCCACGGCCCATGCGGCGTGCACCACCCGGTCTCGAAAGGTTAGACGAAATGCTTGATAGCTGCCTCCTGAGGCGGGCCGGCGCGGCGGGGGAGAAGAGCTGGGCCTGCAGCGCATCGATCTCTGCAAGAATTTGATCCACTTCATTTTGAAGTACCGCGCGACGCTCCTCCAACTGCATGAGACGGCGTAATGCGTCGATTCTTTGATGTGAAGGGTTCATGGCTATAACTGAACTCTTTACGGAACGTTCCAAGTTGTGCAAGTGCATTTAATTTAGGTTTTGATAGGCGGTTTGTGTGTTTTTGCAGTGTCCGGGATAACTGCCCGTTCTCAGAATCGCCCCCCTAGCAAACTGTGGATGGATGTTTTTTAGCTAAATCGTGATTTTCATCCTCGCTCACGAAGTGTCCCTGCCTTGGAATCCGGGGCCGATCCCGCGGCGCGGTTGTATGTTGCGTGCAGAAACTACTCCACCCAAGGGGTATGAATCTCAACGGTTCGCGGGACGCAGCGGGTGGCGGCCCCCCTTGCGAGCCCGCAGTGGGTCAAAAATGGAGTCCAGTCCTTCCACCTTCATGTGGTGCACCATTTGCAGAAGCTCCCCCAGACGCCCCTTGGGAAAACCGCCTTTGCTTGCAAACCAACCCAGATATTCCACGGGTAAATCGTGTATGGGCACCCCGCGCGGAGGAAAATGGGATGGTCCAAATTTTCCGAAAGGCATGTAGGCGCGCTCAATCTCCTCCAGATCCCTGCGGATGTTTTCTTCAAATTCAGACACCCGTCCATGCTGGCGCTTTACGCCGCATTCACGCAAGACTGCTCGACAACCCGCGTGGGGGTTTGAAGACTGGCTGCCGCGCGGGGAGGTGCGCTTCCTGAATTGGTGAGGCGCCCCCCGTTTTTCAATATTTTTAGCCTTTTATCCCGATTTATTTATGCGTTTTGCCAATCAAGTTGCCGTGGTCACCGGTTCCGGGCGTGGAATCGGGCATGCCATCGCGTTGCGTTTTGCCAGTGAGGGGGCCCGCGTCGCGGTTGTCTCGCGCAACGAGGCAAACGCCCTGCGCACCGCCGAGGAAATCAACGCGAAATTCGCCGGCCTCGCCAAGGCGTATGCGGTTGACGTGGCCAGTCATTCCTCCGTATCCACTCTCGCCGAGCATATTCTGGCGGATTTTTCCCGCGTCGACATCCTGGTCAACAATGCCGGACTGACCCGTGACAATCTCTCGATGCGGCTTTCCGAGGAGGACTGGGATCTGGTTCTAGACACCAACCTAAAGGGAGCCTTCAACTGCATCCAGGCGTTCGAAAGGCCCATGATCAAGCAGCGTTCCGGGCGGATCATTAACATAGGATCTGTGGCGGGTTTGATGGGTAATGCGGGCCAAGCCAACTACGCGGCATCCAAGGCGGGGCTTTTGGGGCTGTCCAAGACGATAGCGCGGGAGCTGGCCTCGCGGGGCATCACCTGCAACGTGGTGGCACCCGGGTTCATCCAGACGGACATGACCGAGGTGCTGCCCGAGAAGGTCAAGCAGGCCGTTATTCCGCAAATCCCGCTGGGGGCCTTCGGGCAACCCGACGATATCGCTGCGGCCGTCGCTTTTCTCGCAAGCGCCGAAGCGCGCTACATCACCGGCCAATGCCTCACGGTGGATGGCGGCATGGTAATGTAGGCGGTATTCTCTCCGAACGGGCCCCTCCCACTCTCTCCTCCCCAACAGCCCCATGGAAATCCAGTTGCTGCGTCACGCCGATGCCGAAGTGCATGCGGCCACGGATTTGGAGCGTCCGCTGTCGGAAAAAGGCCGGCGGCAGGCGGCCGAGGTGGCGCGTTTTTTGGGGGACCATCCGGCGGTCCCCGACGTGATTCTCGCCAGTCCCGCTCTGCGCACGGTGCAGACGGCTGAGATCATCGGCCGCGCGCTGAATCTGGAGCTGATACGCTGTCCTTGGGCGTTGCCCGGAATGCAGGTGGATGAGGCGCTTTCCGAGCTCAAAGCCTACGGCCGATTCCGCCGGGTAATGCTGGTTGGGCACCAACCGGATCTGGGGGAGGTGATCGCATTTTTGCTGGGCATGCCGCAGTCGGTGCGGGTGCATGTGCGCAAGGCGTCGCTTGCGCAGCTAACGCTCATCGGAGCCCAGTCGGCCCGCTTGGAAGCGTTTGTTCCCTGCAAGTTGATGTAAAAGCGGGTGCGCGCAGATTTTCTTAAGACATGAGTGACCAGTCATCCCCTGAAGTTGTCCACACCTCCCGCTTTGTTCAGGAGGTCGTCGAACGGATCCTTGCCGCCTCCCGTGAAGCCATCGCCGAGCGCGGGCTTTTTCGCCTTGGGCTGGCAGGCGGAAACACCCCGCGCCCCGTCTACACAGCGCTGGCGGCCGAACCCCACCTGCTTCCCTGGGAGCGGGTGCAGATCACCTTCGGCGACGAGCGTTGCGTGCCCCCGGAGGATGCCGCAAGCAACTACCGCATGGCGTGTGAGGCGCTTCTGAACCGGGTCGCGATTCCTGCGGGGAACGTGTTTCGGATCCGCGGCGAGGCGGCTCCGGATGTGGCGGCACGCGAGTGCGAGGAGCGGCTGCAGGCCGTTGCCGCGCGGTTTGGCGAGGAGCGGTACGCACACGACGTGTTGCTGTTGGGCATGGGTGAGGATGGACACACCGCGTCGCTTTTTCCCGGGTCCCCTGCGCTGGAGGAAACGGTGCGCGGCGTGATTCCGGCGACCGGTCCCAAACCGCCGCCGCAGCGGGTGACATTTACTTTTCCGCTGCTCAACGCCGCGCGACGGGTGATTTTTCTGGTAAATGATCCCAGCAAACAGGCGGTGGTGGATGCGGCTCTTCGCGGGGAATATCCCTCGGGACGCGTCCGTCCGGTTGCCGGCCGGGTTGTGTGGATTCTTGGGGACGGAAAATCCTAGTCGCGGGGCGGTTCAGCGCGCCGGAGTCGGGCGGTGGGGAAAGGGTGGACGCTTTTCGGGCTTTGCACTCCGGAGCGGTTTCGCGCATGGTTGGCCATGGCAGCGAACTCCACCTTTTCTCCGGTTTCGGACGCTCATTTTTACAAGCCGGCTGACGCGTTTTTTCCCGAGCGCAACGCGCTTGCGCTGACCTACGATGATGTGACGCTGGCTACGCTGTACTCCGAGGTGCTGCCGCGCGAGGCGCAGCTGGATACGGTTTTGGCGGAGGGTTTGCAGCTGCGCATTCCCATAGTATCCGCCGACATGGATACCGTGACGGAGGCGGAAATGGCCATTGCACTGGCCCGCTGTGGCGGGCTGGGGTTGATTCACTGCAACATGCTGGAGAGGGAGCAACTCTCGGAAGTAAGCCGGGTCAAAAACCACGTACACGGGCTTATCAGCGATCCGATCAAGGCGTCTCCGGAGCAGAGCATCGGTGAGCTGCTCGCTTATTTGGAGGAGAAGGAGTTTACCTTCCGCACCTTTCCCGTTGTGGACAAGCACGGTTGTCTGCTGGGGTTACTTCCGGGGCAGGTAGTGCGGTCGCGGCATGCCGCCAAACTCGTTTCCGAAGTGATGGTGCCCCGCGCACAGGCCCCGTGCATTTGCGAGACGGAACTGGGGGCGGATCCAATCGACCGCGCAGACCGTTTTTTCAGCGAAAACATCGGCACGCACAAACTGCTGGTGGTGGATACCAAGGATCGCCTCCGGGGTCTTTTCACGCTCTCGGACGTGGAGCGCATCCGCCAGGAGCATCATTCCCAGATGAAACCGGCGCGCGATTCGAAGTTCCGCCTCCTGTGCGGGGCCAGTGTTTCAGCCACGCGCACGGCCGACGGAGAGTTGGATCGAGACCGTGTTGTGGCGCACGTCGGGGCGTTGGTGGAGCGGGGGGTGGATACGGTGGCGGTGTCGACCGCGCATGGGCACTCCAAGGGGGTGGGGGATATGGTGCGTCTGTTGCGTGAGCAGTTTCCGCGGCTCCCGTTGATTGCCGGCAATGTGACGAGTGCGGCCGGGGTGGAATTTTTGGCGGACTGCGGTGCGAACGTGATTAAGGTGGGGCAGGGCCCCGGTTCGATCTGTACGACGCGGATCGTTGCGGGGGTGGGCATCCCGCAGCTGACGGCGTTGTATCTAGCGCGGCAGGCGGCGTCGCGTCGCGGGGTGACGGTTTTGGCGGACGGGGGCATCACCAAATCGGGCGATGTGGTCAAGGCGATGACTCTGGCGGACGGGGTGGTGTGCGGCGGTTTGCTGGCGGGGTGCCCGGAGGCGCCCGGCCGCGTGATGGAGATCAACGGGAAGTTGTACAAGCAGTACCGGGGCATGGGTTCCCTCGCGGCGATGTCCGCGGGGAGCGCCGCCCGGTACGGACATGCGTCCAAGGACGCCTCGCGCAAGGTGGCGGCCGAGGGCGTGGAAGCCCTCAAGGAACTCTCCCCCAAGCTGGACACGGTGATCGTCCAGTTAATGGGAGGGTTGCAGAGCGGGATGGGGTATCTGGGTGCCCGGACCCTGCAGGAGTTGCGCCAGAAAGCGCTCTATGTGCAGGTGACGACGGCGGGCCTGCGCGAGAGCGCCCCCCACGACATCATCGAGGTCAAAAGTGGCAACTGAGGCGCCCGGTTCAGATCGCGGCCGGCGCACGCATGACGCGACTCACCGCCGCTTGCGCGCTCCGAACGAGTACCCCTTGAGCGTGCGCCCTCCGCGCGCGGCGCCGCCCTGCGGAATCGAACTTTCGTTAAATAGCGCCGTGTACAGATAGTTAAAGTTCTCCAGCTTGTGGCGCGCGATGTTCGTGTTGATGTAGCGTTCTATCGCCCGCACGGCATCGAGCTCCTCCGCAGTAAACAGCGTAAAGGCATCGCCTTCCTGTTGGGCGCGTCCCGTCCGGCCGATACGGTGCACGTAGTCCTCGGGATGCGATGGCACGTCGTAGTTGATTACGTGTGACACGCTCGCGATGTCCAAACCGCGCGCCGCCACATCGGTAGCCACCAACACCTCGTAGGTGCCTTTTTTGAAACCCTCCAGAGCATCGGTGCGTTCGCTTTGACTGCGGTCGGCGTGCATACAGGCAACCGGATGGCCCATCTCCGCCAGACGCGCAGCCACGCGGTCGGCCATGACCTTGGTCGCAGTAAACACGATCACGCTGTGGTACTGAGTCTTCTCAAGCAGGGCCAACAGCAGGTCAAATTTTTGATCCTTTGCCACTGGGTACAGCGCGTGCGTGACCGTCTCCGCGGGGGAGCGCCGCTCGCCAATGGAAATGACCTCCGCCTCCTTGAGAACCCATTGCGTGAGCCCCTGAATCTCGGGCGGCAGCGTGGCGGAGAAAAATAGCGTTTGGCGCTGTTTCGGGCATTTTTCCACAATGCGCCGCACTTGGGGAAGGAAGCCCATATCGAGCATCCGGTCGACTTCGTCGAGGACTAGAAATTCGATGGTGGAAAGATCTACGACGCCCTCCTCCATGAAGTCCAGAAGGCGTCCCGGAGTAGCCACCAGAACATCCACGCCGCGCTGGAGCATTTGTTTTTGGAGACCGTACCCAACGCCACCTTGGATCATGCCCACCTCCACGTCAAAGAAACGCGAGTAATCCCGGAATGCCACCTCCACCTGCGCCGCCAGCTCGCGCGTGGGTTCGAGCACCAGGCAGCGCATTTTGCCGTGGCTCTTAAGCAAAGTGAGCAGGGGGAGTGCAAAGGCGGCCGTTTTTCCGGTGCCGGTTTGCGCGGAGCCGAGCACGTCGCGTCCGGCGAGAATCGCGGGGATGGCACGCTCCTGAATGGGCGTTGCATCCACATACCCCATGGATTGAACCCCATGTACGACAGCCTCGTGGAGGCCGAATTGTTGAAAATCCATGTAAGTAAACTGCGCTAACTCCGCGAGGAGGGGGTTTGGGATTCGGCCACCAGCAGGTTGATTTGTGCTGCGGCGTAGGCGGCGCCGAATCCGTTGTCGATGTTGACCACTGTTACGCCGCTGCCGCAGCTGTTGAGCATTCCGAGCAGGGCTGCCAGCCCTCCGAAATTGGCGCCGTACCCGACACTGGTGGGCACGGCGATGACCGGTTTGCGGGTGAGCCCCGCCACGGCGCTCGGCAGGGCGCCCTCCATGCCGGCCACCACAATGAGCACGCCGCAGCTTTCGATCTGATCGCGCACGGCCAGGAGTCGGTGAATGCCCGCAACACCTATGTCGGAGATTCGCAGCACTTCATTTCCGAAGATGTCGAGGGTGACGGCCGCTTCCTCGGCAACCGGCAGATCCGAGGTGCCCGCGCACAGGACTCCCACGCGCCTTCCCACGCGCGGCATTCTTTCTCGTTCAATCGTGATGCAGCGGGCCCGCTCGTGCCAGATCGCGTCCGGAAAAACCGCGGACACCGCTTCGTAATGCGCCGCGTCGACCCTGCTGGCAAGCAGCACACGGTGGTGTTCCAGCACCACGCGCGCTATGGCGGCAACCTGCTCGGGGGTTTTACCCGCTCCAAAAATAACCTCGGGAAAGCCACAGCGGCGTTCGCGGTCGATATCGACGCGGGCAAAGTTGAGATCGACGAAATTCATGGCGGGTCGTCCGTTTGGAGGTCGTTCTTGGCTTTCTCCGGGGGACTCTGTCCTAGGCGCGATTGGGCGCGTGCGTGGCGCAGTCCTCCGAGAGGACGTACCGCATGGGCAGCATGGCCGATTCAAAAAAGCCGTGTTTTTTGTAAAAGCGCTGGGCGTCTTCGTTCATGCGATCGGTTAGAAGGGTGATGCGTTTGAAGTCCTTCTCACGCGCGTAGTGAATGGCATGTTTAAGGAGACGGCTTCCCAAACCATGCCCGCGGAAATCCTGATGTACGATCAAATCCTCCAGAAGAATCACCACCCCGCCCTCGGCGGTGGAAATGGTGAATAGCAGGTTGAGCATGCCCAAAATGCGGTCATTTTGGCGAAGAACGAAAATTCGGCCTCGATTAGGTTGCTCCAGCAAGAGGCGCAGGCCCCGCATCTGGCGCACGGGGTCCGGGGTGAAATCCCCCTCGTGCGAGAAGAGATCTCGCAGCAGCTCGGTAAGCTGGGGGAGATCCTCCAAGGTCGCTTGTTCTATGTGCGGATCTTCCATGGGGCGTAGACAAAAGCAGGACATCGCACAATCGGCAAGGCGGTGTACGCGGGTGTTTTTCCCGTGCTGGTTTCTTTTTTGAAGGGAGGGTGTAGAAAACCACTTGCGGGTTTTTAGCGCGCGCCTCATTCTTCCAGCCCCTTTTTGAAGCGGAAGACAGTTTTCCGTTATCCATTGCTCGGGTGGTGAAATGGCAGACACGTGCGTTTGAGGGGCGCATGCCGCAAGGCGTGGGGGTTCAAGTCCCCCCCCGAGCACTCACTTTTTTGCGGATAAAACAGGCTATTCGCGGAACGATTCGGGTTCGTAGTAGTCCACCGTCTTGCGTAGGAGAATGAGCTGTTTTCCGTCTTCGGTGATGTCGAGGGCGGCCTCCTCGGGAACCACATCCAGATGCTCGAGGATCCGCCAGGTTTGTGTGTTCCAGATTCGGATTCTGCCTCTCTCCGCGGAGGCGAGCAGGGGACGCGTCGGATGCCATGCGAGGGCGGCCACGGGCGCATCGTGTGCGCGGAGGTCGTGTTCGACTTCCAATGTTTTGCCGTCGCGAATGCGCAGACGTTTGTCGGTACCGCCTTCGGCGATCCATTTTCCATCGGGTGATGCCGCGAGGGATGCAACCGTGGGCGCTGAGACCTTCGCCTCAATGTCGCCGGTGAGGGCGTTGGAGAGCACAAGGATGCGCTTTTCATCGGACTCCTCCTCCTCCTCGGCATGGAACGAGGCGATTTGCACCACATGATCCGATCCCACCCAACCTCCGCTGTAGCGTTGTGTCGCTACGCGGGAAAGGACCACGAGAGGACGTTTGAGGGACACCAGTTCGCTTCCGGTGACGAAGTCAAAAATTTTGCCGCCCAGAAGAAACCGATCGCCTGTTGGATGCAGGGCAACGGCGCAGCTGGTTGCAGGGAATGCGACCGGTAGTTTTTGGCCTTTCAACACGGTTTGAATTTCACCGGCCTCGACGCGGGCCGTAGCGGCCCTGTCGTCGAGAGCCATCAGCAGGTGGGTTCCCTCCGGATTCGCCAAAAGAGCAGGCCCCCTTTTTTCCACGAGTCCTTCGATGGCCGCGGAGGTGCTTTTTGTGGATTTGGCGCGCGTTGGCTCGGCGTTCCAGAGCGAGAGTTGGTGGCCGTCCTGCAGCGTGTGCGTGGCGCTGGCGATCTTGGAGCCGCCGGAGGCTGGCGCGAAGCTCGTAAAATTATTGTTATCCACGGCGATACTCCGGAGGGGCGGGTTTCTCCGGAGATTCCACACAAGGATTCGTTCGGCGGTGGCGATCGCAAAGCAGTCCCGGCTGCGCGCAATTCGGGAAATGCCGGCTTTGTTTTGAAACGGGGCCGACTTGAGCAGAAATCCGTCCGAGGAGCGGATCTCGAGTACTGAGCCGAGCATGGAACGGCGGCCGAGTGCCGCAAAATGGTAACCGGAGGCGGAAACCCGGATCGCCAGGGGGCTGGCGAACGAACAGGGGACCACCCAGGCGAGGGACACGTTTTTCCCATCGATTTTTCGGACGACACTCCCCGCGGCGTTAAAAACCGCCGTGCCGTTTCCGAGGAAGGCGCATTGATCCGTCGAGGGAATAAACCGGTTTTCAAAAAAACTGTAGTCCTCCCCCAGCGCCCGCCCCGTATCTGCATCCACAAGAAAGGTTTTACCCTCCGGGGTTAGTGCCATGATGCTCATGGCAGATGTGCCCGACTGGATGAGGCGGATTTGCGGCATGTCCCAGAGTTTTTGACCCGAGGCGGCGTCCCACGCCTCCACGAGAGATTCTCCAGGCGCTTCGTTTTTGTTGGAGCGCGCAACAAACGTGTTTTGCGTCAAGACCAAGCTGGAGACAGTTCGGGATTCGTTCGCAGGTACCATTTGGATCGTGCTCAGTAGAGAGCCGCTCTGCAGTTCGTGGATCTGCATTTCCTTGAGGTTGCTTCCCTTCTGGAAAAACAGTGCGATCCGTTTGCTGTCGGGGGACACCGTCGAGTTTGGTTGGAGGGTGAAGCCCGCTCT
>JBILWF010000044.1:0-9323 GCA_044370075.1 Chthoniobacteraceae bacterium
TCCCAGGCCTTTGTTGTGTATGAGGGTGGGCTCTTTGGAGCGGAACTGGAGGGACGCGTTGTGGCACCCAATTCGCTCGCGAACACCGTGACAGTGAGCGAGCGCATAGCCGGGGGATCCACATTTCGGACGCGGGATGAAGCCCCGCTTTTAACCAGCCCCGACCGCTGGTTCCGCCCCGTGGACGCGAAGGTGGGCCCCGATGGCGGATTGTATCTGGCAGACTGGTATGACACGCGCCTGAGTCATGTGCGCCCCGTGGACGACTGGCACAAAACCAGCGGACGGATTTACCGTGTGCGTCCGGCCTCGGCTGATCTGCGCCCGCAGGGTTTCAACCTGCACACGGCTCCGGCGGAGGAATTGCTCGCGTATTTGCGCCATCAAAACCGCTGGTTCCGCAGGCAGGCCGCATTGGAGATTGGGTGGCGCAAACTCGAAAACCTTGCCCCGGCCCTGCGCGCTGCCGTTCTGGACCGCGCCGCGCCCCGCGCGTTGGACGCGTTGTTCGCCCTCGACATGCTCGGGCACGCGGATGCTTCGCTGGTGAACGCGCTGTTGGCTCATCCCGATCCCTCGCTGCGGCGATGGGCCGTGCGCATCGTTGGTGAAAAGGGCGCAGACTGGCGGGAGTGCGTGCACCCGCTGGCAACTCTGGCCCGCACCGAGGAGCACCCGGAGGTGCGTGCCCAGTTGCTCGCCTCCGCGAAACGGTTGCCCGTGGAAACAGCTCTGCCGTTGCTTTACGCAGCTCTCAATCCCATGGACGCGGCCGAGGTCCGGCTCCCGCTGCTGGCATGGTGGGCGATGGAGGCACACTGCGAATTCTCTCACGTCCGGGTGCTTGAGTTTTTGAGAGACGCTGCGGATTTCGCCGCAAGCGAACTCTTTGCGACGCACCTCGCGGGGCGGCTGGGACAGCGTTTGGCTGCAGGAAACGATGCCGGCCGGCTGGACTCTGCGATGGCGGTGTTTGATGCACTGCAAGAGCCGAGGGCGCGGCAGGCGTTTGTGGAGGGAGTCGGCACGGCTCTGGAGGGCGCGCACCCCGCCCGGTTGTCCGGGGCCTTGTCGCACGCGGTACGGGAGTTTTTGGTCTCGCGCGACGGCGGGCCGGTGGTTGCCGATTTGCGTGCGGGCAAGGCGGAGGCCCTCGGGCCCGCGCTCCGGCTTTTGGCTGATCCGAAGGCTGCGACCGGCGAGCGCATCTCCGTTTCCCGCGCCCTCGCGGAGGGAGACTGGCCCGCGGCGGTACCCGCGCTGCTCGCGGTGGTTTCCCATGCGGGTTCTTCCGCCGCGCTGAAGCGCGCCGCACTTCTTGCGGTGTCCCGGTATCCGCAAGCCGACGTGCCCGCGGCAGTGCTCTCCGCGTACGAGTCGCGGATTGCGGGTGAGGTGTCCCTGCGTGAGACCGCGTTGCGTGTTCTTGCGGGCCGCCTGAAATGGGCCGAGGTCCTGGTGCAGGCGATTGAGGAGGACAAGGTGCCGCTCAAACACGTTTCTCCCGAGTTGGTGAGCCTGCTGGTGCAGCACCGTGGCGGGAGTGTGGCGGTCGAAGGGGCGCTCCAGCGCCACTGGCGGGGTGTGGCGGGAGGGCTTTCACCCGCGGAAAAACTCAAGGAAGCGGGCCGTTTGCGCGAAGCCCTGCGGGCGGGCGGGGGATCCCATGAGGAGGGGCGGCGGTTTTTTACGCAGCTGTGCGCAACGTGTCATAAGCTGTTTGAAGCCGGCAACGTGGTGGGGCCGGAGTTGACCGGTTACGAGCGGGGCAGCGTCGATTTTTGGGTGGATAACATCGTGTATCCGAGTATGGAAATCCGCGAAGGTTTCGGCGCCTACACCGCGAGGACGCGTACGGGTCAGGTCTTCTTTGGCATGCTCGAGTCGGAGTCCGGCACGGAGGTCGTTTTGCGGGATTTGAGCGGACAAAAAACCCGCTTTCGCCGCGAGGAAATCGCCAACCTGGAGGCCAGCCCGCTCTCGATCATGCCCGAGGGGCTACTCTCCGGATTGAGCGATCAGCAGGTGCGGGATCTTTTTGCGTATCTAATGCGCCCCGCCGCGGAATCCGCACCCGCGCGGTAGTCGGCACCCTTCCTGCACGTTGTTGGATGGCAGCGTGCGGGGACGGCCTGCTCAGCGTGGCTTCGCAGCCGCGCGCGCCTTGTCGAGGACGGTCTGGATTTCCACCGCGGCACCGCCCTGGCGCTTGCTCTCATCCGCGGCTTCCATGAATGCGTAGAGTTCCAGCGTTTCCTCCGCACTTACGGGTGCTTTGCCGGTGCGAAACATGTCCACGATGGCGAAGAGCAACACGTCGTACCCGTCGTACGCGCCCACCGCAACCTCGCCTGCTTCCCCCGTGGCGGTCCCGCCGTATCCCTTGCGCTCCCTTCCGTTTTCCTGGCGGAAAACCCCGACCCTGCCGTCCTTCCATATGCCCGTCACCTCCACCTTTCCCTCCCCGGTCATACCGCGTTTCACGCTTCGGCATCCGGTTCCCATCACCGTAAAAAGGCTCTCGCAGCCGTGGATGCCGTACCAGAAAAGGTCGGGATGGCTTGGCTCAAGATTCACCGGGCTGAAGGTTTCCGCCTTGAGAACCTTTCCAATGGAGCCGTTGCGCACGGCCTGCGTGGAGGCCCCGTACCGCAGCGAGGACGCGCTGAACACCGGAACCCCGTTCTTCGCGCACAGGTCGAAAATACGCACGGCATCGGCGAGGGATGCCGCGATGGGCTTGTCGATGAAGACGGGTTTCTTCGCCTTCACCACGGGTTCGAGTTGTTCGAGGTGCACCTTTCCGTCGTTCGACTCCAAGAGCACGGCGTCGACCTTTGCCACAAGTGCTTCCACCGAGTCGACAATCTCCACTCCCATCGCCTTTACTTTCTCTGTGTACTCGGGAACGCGCTTGGTGCTGCTCTCGATGTCGCGGCTTCCCTGCGGGTAGGCGGCCACCACCCGGATGCCGGCGATTTTCTCCGCATCTTCGGGCTTTTTGGGCCCTTTGTTAAGCGTGGTTGTGAAGGCTATCGCATGAGACGTATCCAGGCCGATGATCCCCACGCGAATTTCCCTGGGTGATGCGGCGGATTGAGAGGGAGGCAGCTGTGAGAAGGCGACGACGGCCGCGCTGGATGTGAGAACGCAGAGAGCGCGGGCGAGGGAAGGGGGAAGGGGAATTTTCATGGAAAAAGCTCGGGTTTCGCGGGTTGCGATTCAGGGTCATTCTGAGTCTGCGGGGAGCAGAGGCAAAAGCTTTTCCATCTGCTGGGGCGAACAGGTGCCCGAGGTTCCCAGTTCATGCACCACGTGTGAACACGCGAGCATCGCGAGGGTGAGCGACTCAACCACCGAGGCCCCGGCCGCAGCTGCCGCGGCGAGATTCGCGGTGACGCAATCCCCAGCGCCCACCACGTCAATAGGACCACGCACGGGAAGGGCAGCCGCGTGGCAGGGCGCGGCTTCGGGTTGCGCACAAAGGATTCCCTTTTCCGACAGGGTGACGTAGACCGGTTGGCCGGTTCGGAGGGACAGCGCCGCCGCGGCCGTTGCGCATTCCCCGGGTGGGAGTGCTTCCCGCGCGCCGATCAAGCGGGCCAGTTCGTGCGCGTTGAGCTTGTACCGGCAGGGTGGGAAGCGATCCAACCCGGACCGGCTGTCTGCAAAAACCGGGAGGTCGGGTTGGTGCGCGCGCAGGTGCGCGATCGCCGCGAGCACCTCGCCGGTAACGGTTCCCCGTGCAGGGTGATCGGTTTGGTCCATGAGGACGACCGCGTCGGCGTCGTGCGCGGCGGAGAGCAGGGCTTCGGCAAGCTGGTCGCCGAGCGATGCGGGAGTGTCCGACCCGTTCTTAATGTCCAGACGGGAGAGTTCCTGCGGAGGCGCATCGCGGTGCATTCGCAGCGGTTTGGTGTAGGTGAATGTGCGCCGCAGCGGTGTCTCCATGAAGAAGCGCAGGTCCACGCCGGGCATTGCCTGCATGGCGCGCCTCAATTCGAAGCCCTCGCCGTCGCATCCATGAAAACCGACCGGGAGGAGGCAGCCCACGCCGAGGGCGCCCAAGTTGTTGAGCACCGTTCCGGCCGCCCCGGGCTGTGAGCGCACCCGGGTGACATTGTAGACAGGCAGGCCCGTTTCGATTGAAACTTCATCCAGCGCGGGATCAATTTCCAGATAGCGGTCCAGGCAAAAATCCCCGAGAACCACCACGCGCAGCCGGGCGTAGCGGGATACAATTTCGGAGAACCGGTGCGGACTCATGGGGCGGTGAGGCGGCGATGCAGATGGTGGAGGAACGCGGCGTTGTCGCACTGGTGGTAGCGCATGGTTGCGTTCATGCGGGAGAAGCTTTTGCAAAAGCGCAGGTAGTAGGCGGGATGCGTCTTGGGGGGCTCACCTCCGGACCAATCCCAGCCGCCATTGTCCTGCAAGTCGACCACTTCGATGGAGTGTCCGTGCACAATGGAACGGCCGGCGCAGAGGCGCAGGTTGTTGACGCAGCTGAGAGCTTTCTCAAACACTTGGGGCCCCATGATGGCCGAGCCGATCGACAACACCACGCCCCGGTCGAGCCCCTCCAGACTCGCGCCAAACACCCGAAAATCCGTCGCCCCCGCGCGACCGAGGGCGCTCCCGGTAAAGAGCGGGTGGTTGGAGATGATGTCGTAGCCGATGCCCGGATGTACGGTTGCCGGAACGCGGTGCCTCCACGCGGCGGCGAGAATTGAGGCTTCGGGATGGATGTGCTGCACGTGAAGCCTGCCCGCTGGAACGAGTCCACTTTGGATCGCGCAAAGCAGGTCGGCCCGCGCGGAGGCCAGCGGATGAGCCGGTTCGTCCGCAATGCTTGCCATGAGTTCTTCCGCGACGGGAATCTGAGCACCGTCCTCGGCGATAAAACGCCCCACAGAACAGCCATATCCCAGATTGTCGAGTGCGCCCGCAAGCACCGCTGCGTGAAGGAAGGTGGAGGTTTCCTGCCAGAGTCCGAACGTGCCTGAGGCAACGTTTTCTTCCACCCGCTCCGTGGAGGCTCCCTGCCATGCGTATTCCCAATCGTGAATGGATCCCGCCCCGTTGGTAGCCAGGTGCGTAACCCATCCGCCCGCGAGCAATTCCTCCACCAGGGCCGCTGCTCCGTTGCGCAGCAGATGCGCCCCGTAAATGAGGAACACCGCGGCCCCTTGTTCCCGTGCAGCCCGGATCTTTAGTGCACAATCCGCGATGGATTCGCCCAACGCGGCCGGCACCTCAGGCGGGGGGCTGTGCGGATCAATCAGAATGTCCCGAACGCGGCTGAGGTTTTTGCGTTCCCGCAGCGGAAGGACACGCAGCTTTTTCAAATCCAGTGCCGCGGGAACAAAAGACATACGAAACAAGGCGGGTTGTTTGCCGGGGACTTTGAGAAAGCGAAAAACTCAGGGTTTTCCGCCGCCCGCGAGATGCTCCATGAGGCCGATGGCGTGTGTAAAATCGGGAATCGCAGCGTCGGCTCCGGATTCGAGCAACTGCCGGAACTTGTAAGGATGCGCGACGCCCGATCCATTCACGTCCTCGTCGCTGCACACGGCGACGGCAAGGCCGCCCAGTTTTTTGGTGCACTCAATCTCCACGGGACCGTCTCCGAATGACAAAAGGTTGTCCCCGGAGATGCGCTCCGATTCGAGCAAGCGGTTAAAGACCTCCCATTTGCTGAACCCGCGCGGATCGGATCCGCTGCCGTAGATGCGGTTGTCAAAGTACTCGCTCAGGCCGAGCGCATCCGCTTCCTGTCGCACGCGGTGTTCGATGGAGCTGCTCAAGATGACCAGCCTGAAGCCCCGGGCGCGCAGGTGCTCGAGCAGGGGACGCGCCCCGTGGATTACGAAAGCTTCGCGGGGTGCGGCTCCCGCGGCGATCGCCCCAAGGCGGGCCTCGATTTCCCGGTCCAAAGCCGCCTGAAAATGGCCCCGCAGCGACTCCGCATCAGCCGCTTGAGCCCCCGCCTTGGCGGCCACTTCCGCGTAACGCTGCATCTGCAAAACCGAGGGCTGTCCGTTCATGCCGTAAACGATGGACTCCATGCGCGTGCGCCACGCGGCGTCCCGGGTTTGTTCCGGCACGGGCCAGTGGATGCGGAAGGTTTCGAACATGAGTTCTGGCCATCCATGGCGCACCCACGAGAGGGTTCCGTCGAAATCAAAGACGATGTGCGAGACGTTACGCCGCGGTTCGCAGCGCACGAAAACGGAGTCGGGCAGGCCCGAAGCGGACGGGGCGGCGTGAGGGGAGGGACCGTGCATGCGTTCCTTCTACTGCAAACGCCGCTCGGACAGAGCTCAAAATTCAGCGTGCAACCGGCTCCGAAGCGCGCCGGGTTAGCGGGCTCCCACAAGGTCGCGCAGAAACTGAAACCACAGATAAAAGCATCCGCGGATGGTGTACCGCACCATGCCCTCCGCGCCGTGGGCTAGAACCCCGCACTGAAGGTTGTGGGATACCAGCGCCGCGGTTTCGCTTTGAATGAGAGAGAGCGCTTCGGATGCATCGGTGGGAAACGCCTTCCACTTTTGGTTCGGCTGCCGAGCAACCCAGGCTTCGTGCATGGCGAGCAGTTCCAGGAAGCTCTCCGCGTCCAAGCGGGTGTTCAGTCGCCATCCCGGCGAGGGCTTTAAAGTGAGCAGGAAGGGATAGTTCCACGTGGTCCACGTACTGCCGTCGTCTCCGCGCGAGATCAGCGAGATGTAAAAAAACTCCGTCTCGGCGCTTTCGATAAAGTGAATGGTCGCCTGGTATTTTTTTTCAGCGAGGGCCAGTACACGCATCGAATGGCACTGCTCGCCGCATCGCCACCCAAAATCCTCCACCTGCGTGAAGCCTTCTTTTTCAGCCTCTTCGGTGAGTTCCTCCAGTTGGGGGAATCTGCGGGGGCTTGGTGCGGGCTGGGGGCTGAACGGGCGCGAGAGCGGCAGTTCGGTGTGCCGGACGCGCCCAAGAATATCCACCCAAGGCAGCAGCAACCAGACCGATGCCAGAAGCGCGCCAAAGACGTGGTTGCCCCCAGCACGGTACCCAAACAAGTAACTGGTGGCCACCAGTCCCAGATGTCCGATCCGGAAAATTAGCGGGTGTTGAACAGCGCGCAGGCCGAAGGACACGGCAAGCAACCCGGAGAAGAGTAGAAACTCGGAAAGCATGAACAGGGCGGCGGGATATGTCAGGCGTCAGGCCGTTGTCAGGGTAGGGCCGGGGGCGGCAAAATTCCATTTTTGCGCAGGAAAGGGACCAGTTCCTCGGGGCCGAAGTCCGCGAGGCAGAACGCACCTGCTTCCAGAGTGGGAACCCGGGTCTGCCCGGAGAGGGCGCGCATGCGGGCGGCACCGGAGTGGTCTTTTTCGATGTCGCAGACCGTGTACGGCAGTTTGAGGGAATCGAGAGCCTCGATGGCGAGGGTGCACCAAGGGCACCATGTTTTCACGTACAGAACCAAACTCATGGGGTGGCGGCCATGCAGGCGGATGTGTTCAGGCGGTGAAAAACCGAAACCCACATCGGGGGAATATTTGCCAGACAGAACTCGTGAAAACGGCGCCCAAAGTGGGAACAGTGGCCGTTTTCATCCAACTCCTTGCTCACCTGATAGGTGATGAGCGCGGAATGCGGCTCCGGTCGGAGGGCCTGCAGGGCCTGTTCCAGGATAATCGCTTTTTGCGGCTGCGGCAGCAGCTTGAATGGTATGCCGGAGACAATGTAGTCGCAGTATTCAAGACCCTCGCCGTGAAGGATTTCGACAACCCGCGCGGCGTCGCAGTGATGAATGGACACCTCCGGTATGCCGGAAAACTGTTTGCGCAGGTGCGGCACCAAAATCGGGTCCAACTCGATGAGCAGCAGCCTGCTGCCCGCGGGAAGCACCTTCAGCAGGTGCCGCGCATGGCAGCCCTCGCCCGGTCCAAATTCCACAACCACCCGGGGCTGGGAGAGGTCCATTTGCGCGGATACTTTTTTGCGCAGTATCCGGGAGCTCGGCACTATGTAGGCCACCTGCCGGGGCCGTTGCAGAAAACGTTTAAGTAACAAAAGGCTCATCGTAATCGAGGAAAGTACGGCTCACTAATCTTTCGTCTCCGGGTCGCAGAGAGAATGGCAGCGGACCGAATTTGCGGTAGAAGAGGGCATGTCTATAGCCACCAAAACCGGAGACGACGGAAGTACGGGACTCATGTTCGGGCGACGCGTGACCAAAACCCATCCCCGGGTACAGGCATACGGCGCTTTGGATGAATTAAACACGGCTCTGGGAATGGTTCGGGCGTTTTGTGAGGTGCCTGTAATCTGTGAGCGCGTGCTCCGCGTCCAGCGTAATTTGGTCACGGTGATGGGAGAACTGGCGGTGGATGCACCCGATTTGCCCCGGTACTTGGAGAAGGGACGCCGGCAAGTGGACGCGGAATTCGCCCGGGAGCTTACCGAGCAAATCGTGGACTTGGAGAAAAATCATCACATCCGGTACACGGGTTGGGCCACCCCGGGGGCAACTCAGGGCAGCGCATGTCTGGATGTGGCCCGCACCACCTGCCGTCGCGCGGAACGCGAATTGGTCGCCCTGCAGGAGACCGGCGTGCAGGTTAACCCAGAAATTTTACGATACGTCAACCGACTCTCCGACCTCTGCTGGCTGTGGGCGCGCTGGGTGGAAACCCTCTCGGATCAGTCCGCGGCTGGCGAACCAGTGTGATCGCGCGTTGCAGTTTGGCGGCGGCGGGGGAACGCACGGCGAAACCCGAGTGGCTGTCTCCATGCGTGGGGGGGTGAGTTTCTGAGACAGACTTTCGAATCGGTCATTTTCATTGGGCGCCACGAGGCGCGAGCACCCCTCTCTCACAGTCCGAGGCGCTCGTGGCAGGCTCGTTTGGGGGAACGTCCGGGACCGAAAAAAACCGCCCCGTTTCGGAACGGGGCGGTTTGGTTTATCAGGAGCGCACAGGCGCCGTACTGGCTTTGTTCGGCCGAGGTGGCCTCGCTCTAACGGATAAACAGCATTTCCTGGTATGTCGGCAGCGGCCACTGATCGTCTGGGATCAGCGCCTCGAGGGCATCCACGGTCTTGCGTACCTTTTGCATGGCGGGAAGGACTTTGAAGGTCCAATCCTGAATGTCATGGTGCGCTGCGGCATGAGTTGCCTTCAAGGCGGCAATGTCCTCCTCGAGTTCCGTGACGAGCGCTGCCACGGCCTTGAGCGTGCTGGTTGCGGCGGGAACGCCCGCGGCCTTCAGGGTGGCTGCTCCCTGCGCAAGCGAGGTTGCGTAGGCGGAAGCCACCGGGAAGATCTTCGTCT
>JBILWF010000576.1:0-2870 GCA_044370075.1 Chthoniobacteraceae bacterium
ACACCGTCTGGGCGGGCAAGGCCCACCAGGATCTCTCGCTGACCTACGGCATTGATGTGACGCAGGGCGGTGCGGCGAAACAGGCAAACGAGTAGAGGCATGTCCCCAAAGAAGCTAACGTCTTTCAAATAATTTTAGATTGGAAATCTGCCATTTACCGGTACGAAACAGCCTGACAGGAACGGATTGCCCCTTCCTCCGATGAGTCACCATATGCGTACGCCCCCCCTACTCCTCGTGGTTCTCTCATTCCTCGCCGTTGGCGCCAGGGCTGAAATTGACTTTAAGCAGCAGGTCAAACCCGTTCTGGAGGCGCACTGCGTGCGCTGCCACAGTTCGGAGAAATCCAAGGGCGGCCTGCGCCTCGACACCAGGCAGGGCTTTCTCAAGGGAGGAGAGCACGGATCGGTTCTGGCCAAAAAGTCGGACGATTCTCAACCCGAGTTGGCCCGCCGGGTGACTCTTCCCCGGGGGCACGAGGACCTCATGCCTCAAGAAACCGAACCGCTTTCCGGACCGCACAAAAAATGGCTCGTGGAATGGGTCAACGCGGGTGCTCCATGGCCGGAGGGCGTCGTGCTGAAGCCGCTCAAAAAGGAGATCCCGGGCCTCTCGGAAACGAATTTTCTGCCCGATAAGGCACCGGCGTCGCTGCGGGAAGCTGCTTCCACAGTGGACTCGATCATTGCGAAAGAAAACATGGCCCTCAAGGAAGGCCCCCCACTGGTGGCACCAAAAATCGAGGACCTTGCGTTTTTGCGCCGCGCCAGCATTGACCTGATCGCCCGCATCCCGACTGCGGACGAAATTCGTGAATTTGAAAAGGACTCATCCCCCGACCGGCGGGAGAGAGCCCTCGACCGGTTGATTGCCCATAAAGCCTTCGCGGACCGCTGGACTGTTTTCTTTGCGGACATGATCCGCATCCGATCCAAAGTGGACGGGGGTGCGGAACTGTTGGCGTTTGTCAATCGCAGCCTGAACGAGTCAAAGCCTTACGACCAACTCGTGCGCGAGTTAATCACAACCAACGGCCGTCCCGAGTCCTCACCGGCGGTGGGCTTCACTCTCGGAGATGCGGGCAATCCGATGCCGCTTGCCGGGGCTACTTCACAGATTTTTCTTGGAGTCCGCCTCCAGTGCGCGGAGTGCCATGACCATCCCTTCGATGACTGGAAGCAAAAGGAATTTTACGAACTTGCCGCTTTTTTCGGCCAGACCAAGCGGGTTGAAAAAGGCAAGAACGTGAAAACGATCTACGCGATGGAGGGCGAGGAAAACATGGTGAAATGGCCCCCTGAACGCGAGCAACCGCCCAAGAGGGATGCCGTGGATGCGAAGTTTCCGTTTCCGCTGCTGCAATTCGAACGGCCCCCCCATTACATCGCTCGACTCAGGGATCTGCGTGAGGGCAAATCGGGGGCCGCTTCCCGAAGCGCCGCAGTGAAGGAACTGGACGATCTCGTGGACGGCCTGGATACCCGCAAAGTACTCAAAGGCAGAGAACAAGATGCTGAGGTTTTGCGCGACGCGGCCGAACAGGCACGCAGGCGAGACAACGAAAAATCCATCTACAGCGAAAGCGGCAAGCGCGCACAACTGGCCAGCTTCATCACTGATCCGGCGAACCCCTTCTTCGCGCGTGCTTTCGTAAATCGTGTATGGGCCGAACTTACCGGCCGCGGTTTTGTCGAGCCTCTCGACAATTTCTCCGCATACAATGAAATGCGCCATCCCCAGACCCTGCAGTACATTGCGCAGGAGTTTATTGCGTCGGGTTACGACCTTCGTTCTGTTATCAAGCTGGTGATGCTTACGGATGCCTACCAACGCGGGCACCTCAAGCAGGGAGCCACGCCAAACCAGGTAGCACTTGCCGAAAGCCACTTCACCAGCGCCCGTCCACGACGGATGCTCGGGGAGGTGCTTCTCGACAGCATAACAACTGCCGGACATCTCTTCGCCCACAAATGGCCGGAGGGTGCTAACGTCCGCGAGATCCAAAAGCAGATTCGCATTCCGTTGGCGCCAAAGGAAATGGTAGCCGCGGCCGCTGCCGGGGCAAGCGGCGAAGACAAGGCGGCCATGATGGCCATGCAACCGGCGAATCCCGCAGCGTACGACTCGGAAAAAGGAGCGTCGCTCGACTTTGATGCGTTGCTCAAACCAGCGATGACTAAAAAAGGGGGCAGGGACGAGGATGCGGGTAATGTCCTTTCCGAATCGAAGATGGACGCGGTGAAGCGCCAAAAAATGGAGGAAGACGCAGAGGCGGCTGCGCGGGAAGCACGGCGCCGCTTGCTGGCCTCGGGCAACGCTGAGCGGTTCCGCTTGGAGACCGTCACGCAAGTTGTGGATGACAACCCAAAGTTTGACAGCAGCCTGCGCATGGCGACACCGGCACCCGCTTCCCACTTCCTGCGGGTGTTTGGTCAACCCGCCCGAGACAACTTGGGAGAGTTCCGCGACGAACTGCCTTCTCTCCGGCAGGAACTCATGATGCTGAACGGAAAGGCCACCCACGAAGCGTCGCGCGTAGGTCCGCTGGAGCCGGTTTACACATTGATCCAAGGTCCCGCGGCCCGGCCCGAGAAGGCCGTTGAACTCGTGTACCTCGAATGCCTCACACGGCGGCCCTCTTCGGAGGAAATGGCGGAGGCACGGGAGCTTCTCTCCACGGGAAACTCCCCGGCTGACGGGCTTGCCGATCTGCGGTGGGCCCTCCTGAACTCGCAGGAGTTCCGCTACCTCCCCTGACTCTTTCCAAACGCTCGCAAACCCCACCCCCCAAAAAAACATCCCTATGTCCTCCTGCTCTAACTTCACCGTTTCACGTCGGCGTTTCCTCAAACAATTCGGCGGCTCGGCTG
>JBILWF010000577.1:0-2867 GCA_044370075.1 Chthoniobacteraceae bacterium
CAGCCGCCACGGAGCGGGTCATCACCCCGGAAATCGCGGCCAAAATTCAGTGCCGCATCCTGGCCGAGGGAGCCAACGGGCCCACCACGCCCGAGGCTGATCGGATTCTGGAACAGCGCGACGACGTGTTTTTGCTTCCCGACATTCTCTGCAACGCCGGAGGCGTGACTGTGAGTTACTTCGAGTGGGTTCAGGGCCTGCAAAGTTTCTTCTGGTCCGAATCCGAGGTGTACGACCGGCTCTACCGGCGCATGGAACCCACGTTTGCCCGTGTGCTGAAATTCGCGAGGGACCGGGGCATTTCCAACCGCACCGCGGCACTGGCCATCGGAATTCAAAAAGTCGCCGAAGCCAAAAAAGTGCGCGGGCTTTTCCCATGAGGCGAACACTTCATCCCGGGACCTCGCCCTCCAAATTCGCACAGCTGCAACACCCTTTTTGGGTCTCCTCGACGAAAAAACTGTTCCCGCGAAATCCGATCGAGCCCGCCAAAGATGGGAGTACCCTTCGGGCGTTGAGCCGCCTCAGACGCTAAAGCGCCCGCCCCCCCCAACGCACAACACACTCACCGCACACACCAAATGCCGGACGTCGCCCCCCTGCTTGCAGTACTCTTGGTCGGACTCGGAATCGGCGCGCTTGTTGGCTGGCTGCTGGCTCTGCGCAGGCACGGCGCCCCGCATGGCGATGTCCGGCTTGAAAACGAACTGCGCCAGCAGCTCTCCCAGCGCGAAACGGATCTGCGTGAGACCGCCAGGCAGCTCGCCGATGCCCGCGATCGCGCCGCCTCCGAGGAGTCCAAACGGATGGCGGGCGAGACCCTGCTTCACGAACAGCGGGCCAGCCACGAACGGTCCCTCGCGGACGCGCGCGCCGCTCAGGAGAAGGGGCTTGCGGATCTGCGCGATACTTTCAAGGCGCTGAGCGCCGACGCCCTCCGGCAGACCGCGCCCGAGTTTCTGCGGCTGGCCGAGCAGTCCCTCGGCAGATTTCAAGAGAGCGCAAAAGGCGACCTCTCGCAGCGCCAGGAAGCCATCAAGGTTTTGGTTGAACCCCTCAAACAACAACTCGAGGCCTACCAGCAAAACCTCCAGACCAGCAGCGCCGCGCAATCCAGCGCGCTGGGGGAGGTTAAAAAGCACCTCGAAACCCTCGCGCAATCCAACCAGGCGCTCGCGCAGGAAACCCAGCAGTTTCGGATGGTGCTCCATTCCAGCCAGGCCCGGGGCAAATGGGGCGAGGAAACCCTGCGCCGCGTGGTGGAGGCCGCCGGCATGAGCGCCCACTGCGACTTCACCGAACAGGCGGCCACCGGCGAGAACCGTCCCGATCTGGTGGTGAAACTCCCCGGGGAACGCGTCATCATCGTGGACGCCAAGGTGCCGGATTTTGATTTTTTAAACGCCCTGGAAAGCGCGGAACCGGCCAGGCGCGCCGAGGCCCTGGCGGCGCACGCCGCAAAACTCAAGGCCACGATCAAGGCGCTTGCGGACCGCGATTACCCGCACCACTTTCAAAACGCGCTCGATTACGTGGTGCTGTTTGTGCCCGCGGAATCCCTCTTCAGCGCCGCCCTCGAGGGCGACCAGGATTTGATTGTCTGGGCTGCCGAGCGAAAGATCCTGCTGGCAACGCCCGCCTCCCTTATCGCGCTGCTGCGCTCGGTCTCGGTAAGCTGGCGCCAGCACGCGCAAACCGAGAACGCGCAGAAAATCGCGGAGGCCGCCCGGGAGTTGTTCGCTCGCGTAGTAAAGTTCACCGAGCACTTTGAAAAAATCCGAGGCGGTCTCGAGAGAGCCAACAGCGCCTTCAACGACGCAGTGGGCAGCTACGAGCGGATGGTCAAGCCCAGCGGCGAGCGCATCCAAAAACTAGGCGGCCCGACGGGCGCGAAGACCCTGTCGGACGTCCAACCGCTGGACGCCACGCTGCGGCTGGCTCCCCCCCCGCAAACCTGAGAGCGGCGGCGGATGTGGTTGTGCTCGAACATTAAATCGGCTTCCCTGCACTCAACGGTTGCGACAGGGAAGCGGACTCCGCGCGCCCCTGCCCTCCGCACCCTCCCCCCCGCAGAACCCGCACGTCTAAAACGCACCCCATGAACACATCCCCATGGCTTTCGCTGCTCGGCGCGGCCGCATGCCTCGCAGCGGCCGTTTTCGCTCAAGAAAAGCCCCAAGCCGCGGCACGCGGAAGCGTTCTTGAAAAATACGACTTCCGAAACGAAGAGCGGCTCTCCCCGCGATTCCGCACGTTTTACGTCACGTGGGGGGCCACGGAAAAACCCGAGTTCTCCCGCTACCTCGAGGAGGTGCGTCCCGACGTCGTCCAGGCGGGGTGGTACGGCCCGATGTTTTTCGGATACGTCGGACTCAAGCAGTCCACAGGATACCCGATGCAGTTGCCCGTTTCCGGAGTGGAAGCCTGCGTGGCCCAATGGAGAGAGATGCATCAAAAGGTGCGCGCCTTCGGTGGAAAATCGGTCGCGCACTTTACTGTCACCAACGTGATCCGCGGACCCGAAAAGGACGACGAATCCAAGCCGGGATATTTCGCGGACTGGTACTCGCAGAGCTGGCCCGCGGAACTGCTCGGAGCCAAACCCGCCCCGGAGTGGACGGATCTGGTGTGCAAGGACGCCTCCGGCAAGGTGCTCATCGGAAAGCATTACGTCCAATACAACAGCCTTTGCGTCAACAACCCCGCGACGCGGGGGATGCTCAAAACCATGGTCCGCATGGCAATCAACAACGGCGTGGACGGGTTCATGACCACGTACAACTACCGGACGTCATGCTGCTGCCCGTTTTGCCAGCAGTCCTTCAAGACCTATCTCAAAAACACCTACACCCCGGCCGAAATCAGCA
>JBILWF010000578.1:0-2857 GCA_044370075.1 Chthoniobacteraceae bacterium
GCGCACCTTCCGCAATCCGTTGGTGATTCTCACCCCCAAGAGTTTGTTGCGCGCACCGGAGTGTGTCTCCTCTGAGGCGGACTTCACTTCGGGGCACTTTGAGGAAATTCTTCCCGGTCCGTTGCTGGGCGCGGCCGAAAAGGTAACGCGCGTGATTCTTTCCTCGGGCAAGGTCTATTATGACCTGCTCAAGCACCGGGACTCGAACAAACTATCCGACGTTGCGTTGGTGCGCGTTGAGCAGATCTATCCTCTGCATGGCGAGAAACTGCAGGCGATTCTGAAGAAATTCCGCAAAGCCAAAACCTTCGTATGGTGCCAGGAGGAGTCGGAGAACATGGGGGCCTGGAGCCACCTGAGATATCCGCTCGAAAAACTAACCGGACATGCCCTGAAGTACGCCGGCCGCGATGCCAGTGCGAGTCCTGCGGTCGGTGCGCTTTCGCTCCACAAAATCGAGCAGAAGAAACTGATCGAGGAGGCTTTTTCCTGCGCATGAGGTCATCGCCCCGAGCCTTGTTCCTTTTCAGCATCAACATCCACATCGCATCATGAGTCTTTCCGTAAAAATTCCCGCCGTTGGAGAATCGGTCACCAGCGCAGTACTCTCCGCATGGCACAAGGCGGACGGTGAAGCTGTTCAAGCGGGGGAGACCCTCTTGACGATCGACACGGACAAGGTGTCTACCGATTTGACCGCCGAGGGTTCCGGAATCTTGCGCATTAAGGCGCAGGCCGGTCAGGAGGTGGCCATCGGCGAAGTGGTGGCCGAGATCGAAACATCGCAAGCTGCGGCTCCCAAGGCTGCCGCTGCCACTGAAAAGCCCAAAAAAGAGAAGGCAGCCAAGGCCTCGGCGGAAGAACCAAAGACCGAATCGGTTCCGCAGATTATGCCCGTGGAGGCAGCGAAGCCTCAGGCCGCGCCTGTGCCTGCTCCCGCGGCTACTCTTCGCGACGCCGTGGCGGCTGCCAACGATGCATTGACGGTGTTCCGCGGAGCGGGCGAGGAAGGTGCTTCCCCCGCCGTCGGTCGTTTTACGCGCAAGAAGATGACGCCCCTGCGTCGCAAAATCGCGGCACAGTTGGTGATGGCCCAGCATCAGGCGGCGATTCTCACCACCTTTAACGAGTGCGACATGAGCGCCGTGATGAAGCTGCGTTCTGAAATGCAGGAGGCCTTCACAAAAGAGCACGGGGTAAAACTCGGGTTTATGAGCTTTTTTATAAAGGCGGTGGTTAGCGCGTTGCAGGCCGTGCCTGCTATCAATGCCCAGATTGACGGAGAGGACCTCGTTCAGAATCATTACTATGATGTGGGTGTCGCCGTCGGAACCGAGAAGGGTTTGATGGTTCCTGTCATCCGCGATGCGGATCAGAAGGGTTTTGCGCGCCTGGAAAAAGATCTGGCCGAATTTGCGGTAAAGGCGCGGGAAGGAAAGATTCAGTTCAGCGACTTGCAGGGCGGTGTCTTCACCATCTCCAACGGGGGTATCTATGGATCCTTGCTCTCCACTCCGATTTTGAATCCGCCTCAGAGTGGCATTCTGGGCATGCACAAAATTCAGGAACGGCCCGTTGCAGTGAACGGTCAGGTGGTGGTCCGCCCGATGATGTATCTGGCACTCTCCTACGATCACCGGGTTGTGGACGGCAAGGAAGCGGTGACGTTCCTGGTTCGGATCAAGGATTGTCTTGAGAATCCGATGCGCCTGATGCTGGGACTGTGATCCCGGGTTGTTGCGGCTTTCCATGGACGGGCAGTTTCCCCGTCCTCGGGAAACGGGAAACTGCTCGGGGCCCTTGTTGCAAGGCCTTGAACGAAAAAGTGTTCAAACGGCGTTGCCAAAATCCATCAACGCAATTAAGGTTTTCTGAGACAGGAACTATTTGGGCCCGCCGCCATTGCGAAAACCGCGCTTGCTTCCCGTCCCACTCCCCCTCGCATGAACCCAAGCGTACTCCAGCGGACGCCGCATCTGGTGGCCAGTCTTTGTGCCTTGGCGATTTCCGGAGGGCTCGTCTGGGGATCCTATCGGTGGGCGCGGGACATTCAGGAGGAGAGATTGCACGCAGTGGCACCGGAGTTTTGCGACGCCAAATTGCACGGCGTAGCCCTTATCCGCGAGGCGTTTTCGCGTCCGGATACGCTGGTGCTTCTGGGGAGTTCAGAATTAATACCCGACGTCCCCATGAAGGGCGTCGAGTTTTTCTCCGATGCACCCACGGGTTTCTCGGTGTTCCCCGTGGGCAAGGCGGGTACGACGGCGCTCTCGGTGCTCCAAAAATTGGGGGGGGCTGGCGAGGAGCTTCGAGGTAAGAAACTGGTGCTTTCGCTTTCGCCCGGTTTTTTTCAAACCGAGGAAGTTGATCAAAAATATTTCGCAGGCAATTCCTCAAAGCTTCAGACCAAGGAGCTTTTGTGGAATAGTGCTTACAGCCGAGATTTGCGCAGCAGCATCGCCCGGGAGCTTTTGCTGTTTCCCAAAACCTACGAGGACGACTGGTTTTTGGAGTTTACTCTGCGCCGGGTGGCAGGCTCCCGCTGGATGGACCGCGCTCTGCTGGCATTGATGTCCCCGGTGGCGAGTTTTGACCGCATGGTGGGCCGTTTGCAGGATCACGCGGAGTCCGCGATTGCTCTGCTGGAAGCCCCCCGCGAAGGAACCGCCCCAGTGGTGCGCCGTCAAAAGCTAAACTGGGATGAGTTATTTCGCCGCGCAGAAAGCCATTCCAAGGCGTTGGCCGTCCATTCGAGCCGGGCGCCTGTGGGAATTGCAAAACCCAAGGGAAGCGGGGACCGGCAGTTTTTGCGCAAGGTCACCGGTTCCCAGGAGTGGCGAGATCTGGAATTGGTTTT
>JBILWF010000579.1:0-2855 GCA_044370075.1 Chthoniobacteraceae bacterium
ACCGCTTCTGCAGAGGCATCCGAGCCGGAAAAGAAACACGTCTCCTTCCCCACCCGGCCCTTGGGCCTGCTAGGGTGGAGAGGCTTGAACCTGTGCTCCTGGCCGCCCTCGCCACACAGGAACCGCTGCTGCCAGTACGTGCACGCCGACCCGGAATGGAATCTCTCGACCCTGGGGTGGGGATTTGGTGGGAGTTGGAGAACCATGCATCAGGGGATGGCCAGCTGGGGCAGTGCCATGCGCGCTGGACAATCTGACTGGAACCGGGGCGGGTGCGTGCAATCGAAACGCTTCTTGCCCGCGGAGATGCCGAGGGGGCCCTGAAACGTTTCTACGGCCCGCAACGATGAACCCGCTCCCCACCCACCCTGAAACGGCTCCGGAAATCCCGGATTACTGGGCGGTCCAGCCGCCGTCCACGGCGAGGGTGCTGCCGGTAACATAACTCGAGGCCTCGCTGGCCAGAAAAATCGCCGCACCCTGAATTTCTTCCAGGCGCGCCCACCGCTGGAGAGCGGTCACGCCTACAATCCGCCGCCCGTCGTCGGTATCCGCGATGGGGTGGTTCATCTCCGTGAGGAAAGGGCCGGGACAAATCGCATTCGCCGTGATGCCGTCGCGAGCGCATTCCAGGGCAAGTGTGCGGGTCATCTGAATGACCGCGCCCTTGCTCGCGGTATAGGGCGTGCGCCCGCTGAACCCCACCAGCCCGAGAGCACTCGCGATGTTGATGATGCGTCCCCAGCGGCGCGCACGCATTCCGGGCAACACCGCACGGCAAGCCAGCCATGAGCCGGCCACGTTGACATCCATGACGCGCTGAAACTGCTCCAGAGTCAGTTCGGCAATCGGGCCGCGGATGTTGATGCCCGCGCTGTTGATAAGAATGTCCACGGCCCCGAATGCGCACCCGGCGGCCTCTACAAAACCGGCCACCTCCGCCTCGTTGCGCACGTCGGCGGAATGGCCCATCGCACGCACGCCGTACTCCCGCGCAAGGAGGGCGGCGGCCTCGGCAGCCTCCCCGCCATGGCGGCTGACCAAACACAAATCCGCTCCCGCCGACGCCAGCCCCGCGGCCATCGCAAAACCGAGTCCTTTGGATCCCCCGGTGACGATGGCAACGCGGCCCTGCAAATTGAAGAGCCGGATCCCGGGAAGCGGAGCGTGTTCGGTCATAACGGCCCCAGCTTGCCCTCCAACCAGGGCGGGGATCGAGGAGGAAATACCCGCCCGCAGGCCGGCACAGGAAGACGACACCGGCCCGTGAAAAGGCCGCACAGAGGCCCGGTGCGATCCGGGATTACCCGGACGATTCCCCAGCCCAAGCGAGCCAGACGCCTTCCTCAGCACAGGGCGTAACCCAGGTGGATTGGGTTCTCAATCCGTGGTTTTGGAGGCACTGCTCGAGCATCTTTGGGGAATACCGCAGACTGAAAAAAAGCCGCAGCGGCTCCCGGTGCGTGTTCTGCGGAAAACCGCCCCCGCCCGGGATCGGCCACGGCGCGATCCAGTCACAGCGGGCGAACAGGCCACAGACCCCCTCGAGTTGCTCCACGCCAAAACGCACCGGCCCGAGATGCGCGTCCCACCCCCAGTCCATCACCACCTGCCGCAGCCAGCGGCGAGTCTCGGCGTTGTCGTACTGGGGAAGAATTTTTTCGCAGGCCTCCGCAACCGCCACTGAATCACCCGGCACGGGCACGAGGTTTGCGCTTACCAGGAGCAAATCATCCGGGCGCAGCAGGCCCCGCAAAACCGGGAACGCCTCCCCGGGCCTCCAATTGGGCAGCACACCGAACGCGGTGACGATGCGCAGCTCCTCCTTCTCCCGCGGTTCCAACCACCCCCCCTGCGCGGGAAGGAAACGCGCGTCCGCAACCACGGGGGTGATGGCGCCGGGCGGCAGGAAAGCGTCTGCGACCCGGGCTGACTCCAGCGCCAGCTCGACGCTCACGTCCACAGGCGTGTACCGCACGCGGCAGCCGGCCGCGCGCAATGCAGCCAGAATCCACCCCTCCTTGCGCCCCCCGCCCGCCCCCAAACCCACCAGATGCACCGCCCGCCCCGCCGCCTCCCGCGCGACGGGAACGGCGGCCTCATGAAATATCTCCCGAAAAGCTTCCCGGCCTGAAACCGGGGCATGCGCCCGGTGTACCTCCATCCAAAGCTCCGCCTGCCGCACGCTTTGGTAGTGAAACGCGGCGTCCACCCACCCCGTTTCCATGGAGCCACGGCGCAGCTTTGCCTGGTGCGCAGCCCCCGCGGACGCATGCACCGTAACGGATCGAAAACTGTCGACGTCTGCCCTCATCGCAAATTCCAACCGCCTCCCACCATGAGATTGGATCCGCTCAAATACGCAGGTGCCTCCAAGGCCAGAAAGCGGACCGCGGCGTGCACATCGGCGAAGGTACCAAGCCTTCCCGCGGGCACCTCCCCCGGATCCAGTCCGCCCACGCTGTTTTCCAGATAACCGGGTGACACCATGTTGACCGCCACGCCGTGCGGGGCCTCGGACGCGGCAAAAGAACGGGTCAACATCCATACCCCCGTTTTTCCAATGTGATAACTCCATGCCAGATCCCGCGCCCCGGGCCGGTCACAGCTGGAATCCCCGATGTGAATCACGCGCCGCAAACGCCCCTGCCGCAACAGGGGAAGCAGGGCGCGCGTGGTGAAAAACGTCTGCGTCACCGTGGAATGCAGCCCCTCCATCCACTGCTGCTCGCTGAGGTCCATGCCAGCCACCTCGCGGTACACACCGGCGTTGTTCACAAGCACGTCGAGGGTTCCAAACTTTTCCCGCACGCCGGCAGCCAGTTCCAGAGCCTGCGATTCGCACGTCAAATCCG
>JBILWF010000045.1:0-9262 GCA_044370075.1 Chthoniobacteraceae bacterium
TTGATCGCCACCACGGTAATTGAGGTCGGCATCGACGTGCCCAACGCAAACCTCATGCTCATTGAAAACGCGGAACGCTTCGGCCTGGCCCAGCTTCACCAGCTGCGCGGCCGCATCGGCCGTGGTGCACACAAGAGCTACTGCATCCTGTTTGCCTCCAACGAAGACCCGGATGCCCTTGCAAAACTGCGCATTCTCGAAACCACCAGCAACGGTTTCGACATTGCAGAGGCGGACTGGCAGCTGCGCGGTCCGGGTGACTTGCTTGGAACGGCCCAGAGCGGCCTGCCCCCAATCCGCATCGGCAACCTCACGCGCGACACCGAGCTCATGCACCGCGCGCGGAGCGCAGCCTTTGCCGTCATCGAACGCGACCCGACTCTGGGCGAACCAGCGCACGCCGCCTACCGCTTGCTGCTGGAGGAAACACGCCGCGTCGAACTCTCCGACATCAGCTGAATCACCGCTGAAGAGACACTTTTCCGAATTGGCTTTGCGCCGGGAGACCGGCAACCATTCCACCGTGTTCAACTCGCTGAAGATGCCGCCCTCCGGGCGCTTTGGGATTCTCGCGCGCGCCCTGCTTCTCGCCACGCTCGGGGCTGGGGCATGCTGGGTGGGGACGGTTTCCAGCGGCGAAAATCCCGGCGAAAAAAAATTTTCTCCCGCTGAGATCCCCGCGTCCGCACCCGCTGAGGCGCCGGCTCCCAACGATCCCGGCTCCGCGGACAAACACGCGGCGGAGCAAAGATTCAAAAGCGGCGTCTCCGCCTTCGGGCTTGGAAAATGGGAGGACGCAGCAGCGGAATTCCGGCAGGCCTTGGAAAAAGATCCCGCACACCTTGGAGCCATCATCCACCTTGGATGGGTGGCGCAGCGGGTTGGCGACTGGCCGGCCATGGAAACGCACATGCGCGAGGCCCTGCGCACCGGCCTCCGGGCTGTGGACAACGCGCTTCTGTGGATGGGATTGGGTTTTGCCACACTCGAGCAGGAAAAATGGGAGACCGCCACCGCAGCCTTTGCACAAGTCGTTTCCCTCGAGCCAAACAACGCGCGAGCACGCCGGTTTCTGGCCCTCACCCTGGGGCGCCGGGGCTGGTTTCAGGCCGCTGAGGAGGAAATGCGGCGCGCACTGCAACTCGAACCCGACGACGCCGGCGCCCACTTCAACCTCGCCGTCTTTTACCTGCAACGCCAGCCCGTGGCCATCGAGCTCGCCCGGCGCCACTACTACCGCGCCATCGAACTCGGGTCCGCCCCCGATCCCCAGGTGGAAGCACAAGTCCGGGGCACGCCGGACAAGGACACGCCGGAGAACCTGCCCGCGAAAAAAAACAAGCGCTGACGCTCCGCGTTCCGTGCGCCTCCGGACATCCCGTGGCCAAACATGCGGCCGCTTTACGGCGAAGTCTTTCGCTCCGCAAGGCGTCGATGCAAAGTCCTGCGGCTCATTCCTAAACGCTTCGCCGCCTGCGTCACGTTTCCATGGCTTTCCGCCAGCGCCCGGTCGATGAGCAGCTCCTCGGTCGCATGAAGGTTCAACCCCTCTTCCCCGGGCGGCTGCGCGCGCGTTGCGGGACCCGCAGAAACCACCGCAACCCCGTTTCCATTCGATCGAAGCGCCGCGGGCAGATCCCGCAGCGTGATCTTCGGCCCGTTGGCCATCACCACGCCATGTTCCATGGCCGTGCGCAGCTCCCGCACATTTCCCGGCCAGTCGTGCCGCAGCACCGCCTGCATGGATTCAACCGAAAGTTCACGAAGGGGTTTTCCATTTTCGGACGAAAGCGTTTTGAGAAAGGACTGCACCAGCAGCGGCAAATCCTCTTTGCGCGCACGCAGGGGCGGCAGTGTGATGGGCACCACACTCAGACGGAAATACAAGTCCTCGCGAAACTTGCCTTCGGAAACCATCTTTGCCAAATCCCGGTTGGTGGCGGCCACAAGTCGCACGTCCACCTTGATGGAGGTACTGCCCCCCACGCGCTCAAAACTGCGTTCCTCTCCCAGCACCCGCAACAGTTTCACCTGCGTGGTGTGATCGATCTCCCCGATCTCATCCAAAAATAGAGTCCCTCCGTGAGCCTGCTCAAAACGGCCTATGCGCCGTTCCATGGCGCCGGTGAAGGCCCCTTTTTCATGCCCGAAAAGCTCACTCTCAAGAAGTTGCGCGGACAATGCCGCGCAGTGAACCGCCAGAAACTTTGGTTTCGGCCTTTCACTCAAGGCATGCAACGCCTGTGCCACCAACTCCTTGCCCGTTCCGCTTTCCCCCTGGATTAGCACCGTGGCCCGCGTCGGAGCCACCTGTTTGATCGTGTCGTAGACTTCCTGCATCACCGCGGATTCGCCGATGAGCCTCTCCAATCCATACCGTTTCTCCACCTGCTTTTTAAGCTCCACCACCTCCTTTTCCACATTCCGCGAACGGAGCGCGCGGTGCAGCAGCATTTCAAGGCGGTCAATGTTCACCGGCTTGGTCACAAAATCGTAGGCACCCCTCCGCATGGCCTCCACAGCCGCATCCACCGAACCGTATGCGGTCATCATTACAACCACCGGCGGATGCGAGGAGGCCAGCACCTTGTCAATGAGCTGCATGCCGTCCTCGCCGCCAAGCCGCAAATCGGTAAGCACCAAGTCCACCGACTCGCGCTCCAGCACCCCCAGCGCCCCGGCGATGTCGGCCGCGATGTACACGTCAAACGCATCCTCCAGCGAGGCGCGCAGCCCTTCGCGGGTGTGTTTTTCATCATCAACGATGAGCAGCGTGGGGTTCATGAAACAATCCGTGGGACCCCTTCATTCTGTGGCTCCAAACCGCGCCGCGTCCACCTTTTCATCCCGCGGGTCACGGCGAGTCATGCCGCGGTCGCAAGGCCTTTCCGCGCCGAACAGCCTGCATCAATCCCGCCCCAGCTCCCGCGAACGCTCCGCAGCCGCGCGCACCGCGGCGATTAAACCTGCCCGCACCCCCGCACGCTCCAAAGCCTCCAATCCCGCGATGGTCGTGCCACCCGGACTGGCCACCGCATCCCGCAAAATTCCCGGATGCTGGCCGGTTTGAAGAATCATCTCCGCTGCACCCGCAACCGTCTGCGCTGCAAGGCGCAAGGCCAGGTCACGCGGAAGACCCATGAGGACACCCCCGTCGGCAAGCGCCTCCACCATGACATACGCGTACGCCGGCCCGCTGCCGCTTAATCCCGTCACCGCATCCAAAAGCGGCTCCTTCACCCGCCCCACCGAACCCACCGCACCGAAGAGTTTCTCAACCGTCTCCGCATCGGCCTCAGTGGCCGCCGTCCCAAGGGCGTACACCGAAGCCCCCTTGTGAACCAGCGCAGGGGTGTTGGGCATCACCCGCACCACCCGCACGCCCGTTCCCGCAGCCTCCTCCAAGCGCGCCAAACTCAACCCCGCGGCAATGGACACCACGAGGCGCCCCGACAGCGCGCCTCCCAGCCCCTTCAAAACACCCAGCGCGTCCTGCGGCTTCACACACACCACCACCACATCGCAAGCCGCAACCACCGCCCCGTTCGAGGTCTCGCACTGCACACCCGTCTCCCGCCCCAACCCCTCCACCGCCGCGGGCACCACATCACTCACATGCACGTCCCCCGGGCCACATACCCCCCCACTCAAAATCCCGCGCACCAACGCACCTGACATTTTTCCGCATCCAAGAAATCCAAGCTTCATCGCCCCCTTCTACGCGCAATTGCCGAAGAGGAAAACCGCCACGCTCAGGATTTTTTTTCCGCACCGGCGCCGGCGATTTCCCCCTCCAGCTGCGCAGCCTTTGCAGGCGCCGGCACCAAAACGACCGGGACGCGCGCATGCCGAAGGACACCCTCGGCCACGCTTCCCACCAACAGGTTGAAGAACGCCCCGTGGCCATGGCTACCCAGAATGACGAGCCCCGCGCCGCTGCGCTCGGCCTCCTCCAGAATCGTGCCCACCGGCTGCCCCCACCGGTGCAGCACGTCGACCGACACCCCCAATCCGATAAAATGCTCCCTCGCCGCGGCAAGACGCGCCTCCGCGGCCTTGCGCACCGATTCCTCGCCCAAAAGATAGGCCTGCGGCGGCGCCATACCCACGTAGTCTACCTCGGATTCGGTAACATTTAAAACCAACACCCGCGCACCCAGATGCGCCGCCATCTCCCCCGCGACTTCATAGACCGCATTGCTCACAGGCGAAAAATCCACTGCCACCAAGATCAGCTCCACCTTCATTGCCCGCACCTCCTTGTGTTGTTTGATTCAGCCCTCACATGGAAGGCCCTCTTTGCGCGAATTTCACCGGCGCCCGGTTCCACCCGCTTCGTTTCGCATCCCATACTGGAAACGTTCTCCTCCCTCTTGCATCGTATCCCAACGCATGGCGGATCTTTTTTTTCACACCTCTTCCCAAGCATCGCCCCTCCCTTCCGGAGGCTCGGCCCCGGGCACGACTGCGGCAGACGCCCCGCTTGCCGAGCGCATGCGCCCGCGCACGCTAGCCGAGTACGCGGGACAGGAGCACCTGCTGGGGCCCGGCAAATTACTGCGCCGCGCAATCGAGTCCGACCGGCTCACCTCCATCCTACTGTACGGGCCGCCGGGAACGGGCAAGACCACCCTTGCCCGCATCATCGCCGAGTCTACTCGCTCCCATTTTGAACCGCTCAGCGGCGTGGAAAATTCCGTCGCCGATTTGCGCCGGGCACTCAGCGCGGCCAGCGAGCGAACGCGGGCCGCGGGCCGCAAGACCATTCTTTTCGTGGACGAGATTCACCGGCTCAACAAGGCGCAGCAGGACGTACTGCTTCCCGAAGTCGAACGCGGGGGCGTGCGGCTTATCGGAGCGACAACGCACAATCCCTTTTTTGTGCTCACCAGTGCGCTGGTATCCCGCTCTCAGGTTTTCCAACTCGAACCCGTCGGCGTACAGACCCTCATCGAACTCCAGATGCGCGCCCTTTCTGATGCGGAACGCGGCCTCGGCGGAAGGGGTTTTTGTGCGGATGCGGATGCGCTGGAACATCTGGCGGTCCACGCCGAGGGCGATGCGCGCAAGGTCCTCAATGCCCTCGAACTGGCCGCGCTCACGACGCCACCCGATCCACACGGCGTTGTGCGGATTACGCGCTCCGAGGCGCAGGAGAGCATCCAGCGCAAGGCCGTCGTCTACGACCGGGAAGGCGACCAGCACTACGACACCATTTCGGCGTGGATTAAAAGCATCCGGGGCTGCGATCCAGACGCCGCCCTATACTGGCTGGCACGGATGCTCGCCGGCGGAGAAGACATCCGGTTTCTTGCGCGGAGACTGGTGATTCTCGCAAGCGAGGACGTGGGCATGGCCGACCCGCAGGCACTTCCTCTGGCGGTTGCCGCGCAGCAGGCGGTCGAGTTTATCGGCCTGCCCGAAGCGCAGATCCCGCTTGCCCATGCAGCCGTGTACCTGGCCACTGCGCCGAAGAGCAACCGCGCCTACGCGGGTATTCTCGCGGCGCGAAAGGATGTGGAAACCGGGGTTTCTCTGGCGGTTCCCAAGCATCTGCGGGATACGCATTACGGCGGCGCCCAGCAACTCGGACACAAAGGCTACCAGTATTCGCATGATTTCGAGGGCGGCTACGTGCCCCAGGCCTATCTCCCCGAGGGCAGACGCTATTACAACCCGTCCGAAAACGGCGCCGAAAAGCGGGTCGGTGAACGCCTCGCGTATTGGCGGGCCCTGTTCGAACAAGGATCCGAAAAAAACACCGGGACAACAGGAAGCCGGGAGGGCTGAGTGCCCCGTTTAAGGAGCGCGTTCATTTCGGGAGCTTGCCGCGCGGCGGACCGGCGTCTCCATCCCGTGGGCCGCGGCGCAGCACAACCCTGTGAAACCCAGATGCCTCACCGGTTGCTGATTAAGATCTCTTCCAGAGCCGGGTGTACGGCTTTTTTGCTCCATCAAATTTCCACCCCGATGGAATTTGAGATTTTCATTTCCCCTTTTGGGATGAGGCTTTTGCAGCGTGCACAGCGCACCGCGTCCCATGCGGGAAAGAACGCGCCGCAGTGGTGCCCTTAGTTCCTTCCTATGCTCCGGCTGGCTTTGAAAATGCTTTTTGGCGACCGTGCCAAATACCTGATGTTGGTGTGCGGATTGACGTTCTGCTCCCTGCTTATGTCGCAGCAAACGTCCATCTTTTGCGGGCTCCTGCTCTGGACCACGGCCACGGTCCGGAATGTGCAGGTGCCGGTGTGGGTCGCCGATGCAAAGGTAGAACAGGTGAATGAAGTTGTGCCCCTGCGGGAGATCGATCTGCTGCGGGTGCGTTCGGTTCCCGGCGTGCAGTGGGCGGTTCCCCTGTTTTGGAGTCTGCAACAGGCACGGCTTCCAGACGGGACATTTCAAGCCATCCAGCTCACCGGTTTGGACAGCGCCTCGCTGGTGGGACGCCCCGGACGCGTGCTTGAAGGGCGCGTGGAGGATCTGCGTCTCCCCAACGCCGTCATCGTCGACCAGGTTGCCATCGCCAAATTCAAAAAGCGGGGCATCACACTGCACGTGGGCTCGACGTTTGAATTGAACGACAAGGAGGCGCGTGTCGTGGCGATTTGTGAAACAGAGCGGTCCTTTTTGGGACAGCCATACGTCTTCACAACGTATTCACGCGCTTTTGAATACGCGCCCCCCCAGCGCAAGCAACTGTCCTTCATTCTTGTGCAACCCAAGCCCGACGTTGCGGTGCCCGATTTACTGGAACGCATCGGGCGCGTTGGCGGTTTGCGCGCGTTCTCCTCCGATGCATTCGCCCGGGGAACCGTCCTGTGGTATTTCAAAAACACGGGAATCCCCATCGCCTTCGGCACGGTGGTGATCATGGGAATCATTGTAGGGGTGGCGATTGCAGGCCAGACGTTCTACCTCTTCATCCACGAAAACATCCGTTTCATGGCCGCGCTCAAGGCCATGGGGGCCAGCTCGTGGCTGCTCGCGCGCATGGTAATCATGCAGGCTTTCACGGTGGGATTCACCGGATACGGCCTGGGCGTGGGCATGGCGGCCACCTTTGGAAACGCGGTGGTGCACAGGGGCGAACCGCCCTTTTACATGCCCTGGCAGATTCTGGTTTTCGCCGGAATCGTCATCGTGCTCATCTGCTGTCTGGCCGCACTGGTGGGTCTCGTCAAAGTGGCCCGGGCCGAACCAGCGATGGTATTCAAATAAACGTTCTTACCGCGGCGCCGCCTCCGGCGCCGCTCCCGGCACGGGCGGCATCACGGTCTTGGACGCCGGCGGACGGTGCCTGTCCTTGTCCTGCAGCGAAAACAAAAGCGGGGAACCCCCCAACGGTACATAAACGCGCTCGGCGCCTTTGATGTTCTCCGCTTGCAGGTACTCGATGTACAGCGGGGTGAGTACCTCGTTGATCGAGGTGATCGCCTTGGCCTGCTGCTGCGCCTGCGCGGCGGCAAAGGCTCCCGCGGCCTCCCCGTTTTTCCTTCCGATCGCGATGTTTTTTTCCGCGATCTGTTCCTCCACCACCTTCTGTTCCAGCGTTTGATTCAGGGCCACTTTGGTGGAGATGGCCTGAATAACCTGCACCGGCGGGGCCGAATTTCCCATCACCACCGACATCACTTCAAAGGGGGCATCCGCGAGGATTTCGCGGGTTTTTTTCTCGATGTCCTTGGAGATGACCTGCAGCGCCCCGTTCACTTCCAAACCGTCATATTCCGCAACCACCGAGCGCGTGAGCGTGCGGAAGGGCTCGCGAATGAATTGGTCGTAGGATTCCTTCGCAATTTTGTCGGGGTCATTGGTGCTTTCCCACCCGCCAAATTCCTCCATGAACCGCCGCACGGATTTTTCATCGGGACGCAGTCTCCAGACCACATGCGCCTGGCTGGATAGCGGCAGTTTGTCCTTGGCCAGAATCGCGCTGTCCCCCTCAAACTTCTCCGAATACGTGTAGGGCGTGATCGAGACACGCTGGCCTTCCAGGCGCCACCGCAGGCCCGTGGATGCAGGTCCAAACAGCACGTTCTTGAAAGCACTCCGGCCGACTATTGGCTTGCTGTACACATAACTCGCGTACCCGGCCGATACCCGCACATTCGAAAAATGCGGAAGCAATACGATGAGGAAAAAAAGCCCGGCTATACCGGCCACCACGAGACTTGAAAATCGCACCATGCGATGAACGTACCCTGCCCCGGGTGCGGGTAAAAGTTTTACCGCCGGGGCGCGCACGATTCCGGATTGGGCGGAAGGGAAAATACCTCCCCGTCCGCAGCCGTGCGGGCTCGGGATCTTTTTACCCCTTCGAATGCGTGAGAATCCTGGCAAGAAAGGGACCTATACGGCTGATCTCGGCGCGGGCAATCTGCTCGGGCGTCCCCTCTGCAATGATTCGGCCTCCCTGTTCGCCCGCCTCCGGTCCGATCTCCACAATATGATCGGCCTCCGCGATCACCGAGGGGTGGTGTTCGATGACGACCACCGTGTTGCCCGCATCCACAAGGCGGTGCAGCAACCCCAACAAGTGCCGCACATCGGCCATGTGCAGACCAATGGTGGGTTCCTCCAAAAGGTAGAGCGCGGAAAGCGGGCGCTGCCTTTGGCGGAGTTGCCGGTTTTCAGAGCGGTTCACGCCCCGGGCCAGTTCCGTCACCAGCTTCAGCCGCTGCGCCTCGCCCCCGCTGAGCGTCTGGCTGGCCTGTCCCAGCGTCAGATACCCGAGTCCCGTTTCACAAAGCAATTTCACCGGTCGGAGAATCGACGGGTGGGCGGCAAAAAACTGCGCTGCTTCGTCCACCGGCATCGCCATTACCTCTGCTATGGAACGATCCTGATAGCGCACTTCCAGCGTGGATGCATTGTACCGGCTGCCAGCGCATTCCGTGCAGGGGATGTGCGCGGGCGGCAGGAAATTCATCTCCAAGCGGATGGACCCCTGCCCAAGACAGGTCTCACACCGGCCCCCCGATGCGTTGAAGGAAAAACGGCCCGCACCATATCCGCGAATTCGCGCCAGCGGCGTACCGGCAAAAAGCTCGCGGATGGAGTCGAATATTCCGAGATACGTCGCCGGGGTGGAGCGCGAGGTTTTTCCAATGGGCGACTGATCGACTTCATAGACCGCATCCAGCCATTCGGCGCCCGCAAGGTGCGGGGCAGCCCGCTCCTTTGAACGGCGCGCCGCGCTGCGGCCCCGCGCGGGCACGGGGTCTGTATTCCCGGCCGCTAAAGCAGAGACCACCGCGGGTTT
>JBILWF010000580.1:0-2851 GCA_044370075.1 Chthoniobacteraceae bacterium
CTCGGTATGCTCGGTATCCACAATTTCTATCTTGGCTACAACGGGCGCGGCATTGCCCAACTCCTGATCTCTATCCTGAGCTGCTTCTGGCTCGCCCCCGTCGTGTGGATCTGGGCTCTTATCGAGGGCATCCTGATCTTCACTGGCTCGATCGCGACCGACGCGGGCGGCTTTCCGTTGCGTGACTAGCGACTGATGTATAGCGCAAGGTTTTGGAGCGGCGCGAGATCCCGCGACGGAAGAGGATCTGTGGAGATTCTACGGCATTAAACCCCGCTCGAAACCTCGGCGATGAACGGCGAGGGATTCGTCATTCGATCGGGCGGGTACGGAGGCAGCACTCTGCCACCGGTTTCCGGAAAGATTCCAGAGCACTAAAAAAGGCCGCACCCTCGAAGGTGCGGCCTTTGATGCGAAAACGAAGTGGGTTAGTGAGCAGAGTTGGAGAGCGAAACCGGCTTGTAACCGCCCCGGGCGCGGAACCAGCCGATCAAGCCGAGATAGCAAACCAGCATGACAAGAGGAAACAGCGCGATCTTCCCCAGCGCACTCTGTTTGGCTCCCTTGGTGGCTTCTTCCACCGTTTTGGCACTTTCCGGCTCAGTCGCGGCCAGAGCCTTCACTTTTTCAGGGTCCACGGCTTTGTAAGCTCCTAACACGTAACTGTCATCCTTCGACACCTTCGCATACGTGCCGGGCAGGGACTTCTCAATGGCGACTTCCGCCGTCTTTTCCGTGATCGCGCCAATGACCGGTCCACCGACAATACCTACCGCAAGCATTCCAATCCCGCCGATCGCATTCAGCGTCAGCGCGCCGCCCTTGGGAGTCTGCTCAGAGACCACCCCGAGAGTGGTCGGCCAGAAGAACGTCTTCCCGAACCCATACACCGTGGACGCGACGAGAATCGTCAGAATGCCGGAGGCCATCGAGAGGCTCAGCAACCCGACCGCCGCGAGTGTGGCTGACAGAGCGAGCAGCCCCAGAGGCGAAATCCGGCTCACAATTGCTCCCGCGAAGAAACGCAGCACCATCATGATGGCGGACGTGTAAATCAGCACCCAAAGCCCATTCCCCCCCAAGGCCTTCATGGGCTCCTCCATAATCCCGGTAATTACGCTGTCCGTTCCCAACTCAGTAGTGGCGAGCGGGAACATGACCAAACACAGGAAAACCAGAATTCCGCGCCCCAGAGAGCGGGAGTACAGTCCGAAAGCGAGAACGCAGGCAATGAGCACCCCGTATTTGAGCCCAGCGGACCAGTGGAAAACCGTGGCCAGCTGGCTCGAGATGAGATAACCGGCAATAGCCGCACCCAGCACTCCGAATTCGCCCAGCATGTCGCGGTAGCTTGTTCCTGAGGCCACCCGTTCGTTGGGGGGAAACGTGGCGCGGGAGAGCATTGCCACATAGATCACTGCCGGAGCCGCGATCAGGTAAACCAAAATGCGCCAGTCTTCTTGAGCCTTCGCTCCGAGACCCAAGGTGATTAAACCTCCCAGCACCAGACCGCCCGGCCATCCCGCGTGCAGGATGTTCAGCCATTTTGTCTTGTTGCGGCTGAACATCGTGGCCACCACCGGGTTGATGTAGGCCTCCACCGTCCCATTTCCCAGTCCGAGGATCACCGAACCCAAGTACAAAAAGTTGTACGCGTCTTTCTTCGCCTCCGGGTTCGCAGCGATGATTCCGTGGGCCTTCAGAGCCAGTGCTGCGTAGGCCGCATAACATACAAACGAAAACCACATCGCCGTTTTGTACCCGATGCGGTCGATGATCAGGGAAAACACGATGATTGAGATCGCAAAAGGCCAGATTCCTGCCCCGAACAGCTCCGCCCCTTGGACCTGATCCAGACCAAATGTCTTTGGCCACAAGCTCTGGTCGTTGACCAGAAAGGCTCGGGTAATAAAAGCAAATGCTGTGGTTATCAGCGCAATGAAACAGCCCCAAAACAGGGACATGTCCGGTTGGTTTTCTTCTTTTGTGCTCATGAGGGATAGTTCCAGAAGGAATCGAAGACGCGGAAAATAGTCTTCCCGTGGTCTCAATTGCAAGGCTGACGATTTAGCGCGCTCCGCGCCAATGTCGCGTGCATGGATTCCTCGCGCGGGGCGAAGAGAATTTTTCGCTATCCCCCTTCGCTCGCCCCGGTGTGGTCGAACTTAAATCAACGGGAGGGGCCCCGGTGATTTGTAACCGCCCGCCGAAGGCCGTCTACCGCGCTCAGTCCGGGTGAATCGCTCTCCGGCGCGCAAATTCCCGTCCCGCGTTCCCGCTGTTTCCGTCGCCAAGTCCAAGAACTTGTTGAAACCTTTCGGAGCACCGGCCCCTGGAAGGGCGTCGGGCTTGGGAAACGGGATTTCGAGGAATGCTGTGGATGCGTATACGGCGAGGTAGCGACTTTCCGGGGGAGCGAAAGGTGTTTGATGGATTTTGTTCGAGCGCTCCCGCCAAAAACCGCGGACAAGACTGTTTTAGTCGACGCTGAAAAAGTGCGCACTCCGCGGCAGGGAGGGAACAGCCACCGGAAAAATCACCCTGATTACGGCGGAGAAAAAGGGCCAAAACCGCGCAACCCACTTCACCAACTTCCCAAAGTTCATCGCAGCGGCACTCAAGAGGGCATTGACCGCATTGACGAGGGTTCCTTTGAGGCGATTTCGCTCCAAGCGGTGCTCACTTTTCATATGTTCGATGGTCGGCTCGATTGCCGCTCTGCGTTTGATAAAACGCCACAACGCCTTGGGTATCGCTCCTCGCCTTCGTGTTTGTGCCCTCGGTAGCCGCGATCCACGAAAACCTCCCGCATTTTGCCTTCACCCAGAAGACTGCGCACCTGACTCAGTTG
>JBILWF010000582.1:0-2847 GCA_044370075.1 Chthoniobacteraceae bacterium
GGCAAAGTCGTGGGGGAACCGGTTTTCCGCGGAAAAATTACGTTGCGCCGGACTTTTGCGGATCAAAACATCCCGCGGGACGGGGGGGCAAATTTGACGGGGGAAGATGTGTATGAAATGGATCTGAGCGGGCTTTCGATTCCCGGCGAATTTTGCATTCATATCCCGGGTCTCGGAAGATCGTGGCCGTTTCGTGTGGATAGGAATGTATGGGGGGAGGCTTTTTACACGGTGATGAAGGGACTTTTTACGCAACGCTGCGGCACGGCCCTCACCCAGCCGTTCACGGCATGGGAGCGCGGAGTGTGCCACGCTGAAACACTCCCCGGACGCTTTCTTCCGGAAACGGAAAGCTGGTACCGGGGCGCATACCGCAAAGGCGATGTGCGTTATGGTTTCCGCGACGAAAGCGGCGCACAGATCGGGGTTTCTTCCTTCACCGTGGTGGGGAATTCCGACCCCGCAGCGAAGCCGGTTCCGGGACTCCGCGGCGGCTGGCACGATGCCGCGGATTTTGACCGGCGGATTTACCACTACAACGTGGTGTGGGATCTTTTGGGCGCTTTTGAATCCAACCAGAAGGCATTGGGCGACAGTCAGCTCCATATCCCGGAGAGCGGCAATGGCATTCCGGATATTTTGGATGAAGCCCTGTGGGGCATCGAAGTCTGGAGGCGCACGCAGACTCCGGAGGGGGCCGTGAGCAGTTGGATCGAAGAAAAGTCGCACCCGGGGATGGGCCGCGACCTGCAGGAGACCATAGGCAGCGATCCCCTCAAGATGTTCGTTTCGGTGCCGGATCGGGCGGGCTCCTTTGCATATGCTGCGGCCGCCGCATGGGCGGGTCGTTTGCTTCGCCCCTTCGATCAGAAGCGCGCCGAGACTTTCATTGAATCCGCGGCGCGAGCCTTTGATTGGGCCGATCGCGCCGAGAATGCAATTCGCGGATGGGAGATGGAATTGGTGGACGGGGGACGCGATGCAAAGCTCAAGGGGCAAAAGCTGCGTTTCGACGAGGATCCACAAATGCAAAGCGACGACAACGGGCCGATAGACCGCGCGTTTGCGGCACTGCATTTGTATCAGGCCACCGGGACTCAAGCTTATCTGGATGCGTGGGGGGCGACGCCCCTTGCCCGGGAGTTCGGCCGCGTTGCACACCGTGTGAACCCCTGCCGGTTGCTGCCGCTTTTCAACCCCACGGGCAGCGATTTGCCGGGCCGGGATCTTGTATTGGAGACACTCCGAAGAAACGCCGATGCCTTAATTGCCGCCCAAGGGGAGCATGCGTACCGGATGCTGTGGCTCAGTCCCAAAGACGGCTGGTTTCACACACTTGCGTGGGGAAATTATCATTCCAAGCTGCGCCTCTTGGGAACCGTTGCGGCTTTGACTGGAGAGCCGCGCTACCGGGAGTCTCTGGCATCGGGCGCGAGTTTCTTTCTGGGATGCAACCCCATGGGAACCACGTTGGTTTCGGGACTGGGCTCCGTATTTCCGGTAGTATTCCAACACCTGCATTCCCAGTCGGACGGGATCGCAGAGCCCACGCCGGGAATCGCTCCATATTGGTTTACGTACGGGGTGGCGATGAACGCCTTCCTGCTGGCTGATGGAGGTCACGCAAGCGTGAAGTCTTTTTACCCGCCAACGGCGGTTGCTTTTGTGCCCGACATTCTCGGTCGCAAACAGTTGCAGGAGCACCTCGATCGGTCGGACAAAACCGGAGACTGGGTCAAAGAAACGGGCAAACCCGTGCGCGATGCGGTTTGGAAGAACTGGCCCGTTTTTCGACGTCATACCACGCACCCGGGCTCCGTCGTGGAACAGAACGAATTCACCGTGGGCGAGACGATCAGCCCGCTGGCATTCGCATTTGCGATTCTTACGGGGGAAGGGTGGACTCCAGCCCGGGAGCTTCGGGAGCGGCGTCCGCGCACGGACTTGCGGAACCTCCCCTACTACGGACAACCCTAGACCGGGGAGCACGGGAAGGGAGCATATCAAACCCTCGCAGGCGCGTTCGTCCTTCAGCACTCCCGGAAACTACGTTACAAAACAGGCGCCTCAACAGGCCTTGAGAAACTGCCGGGCTGCCCGAGAGAAAACCAAATCACCCCTATGAACCTCACGGATCTCACGTGGCCGGAAATTGCGGATCTCACTCCGCACACACCCGTCGTCATACCGATTGCCGCAATGGAGCAGCACGGACGGCACCTGCCGTTAGCCACCGACAGCATGCTTCTGGCCGAGATTGTCCGCAGGGTGGAAGCCGCCGTTTGCGACCGGGTTTTGTTTGCGCCGCTGCAGTGGTTGGGTAATTCGCACCACCATTTGGAGTACGCCGGCACGTTGTCTGCGGGCCCGCGTGCGTACCTTGACCTTCTCAACGATTTGATAGAGAACCTGCTCGGACACGGTTTCCGCAGGATTTTTTTCCTCAACGGACACGGGGGCAACATCACCCCCGGGAAACAGGCTGTTTTTGAAGCCCGGCAACGGCATCGAACCCGCACGGACCTCCTGCTCCTCTTTGCCAGTTATTGGGATTTTGGTAGTCCGCGGGAGACGGGAAGCGGTTTCGTCCAATCGGCAGTAGGTCACGCTTGCGAATACGAGACCTCGATGATGCTGGCGATACGACCCGATCTGGTGAAACCGTACGAAAGTTTGGAAGCGAGGGACGTGGGATACAGTTTCGACCCCGCCTACCGGGGGTGGATTACGCAGGAGCGGCGACCGAACAACGCCGATGCCCCGGGCCATTTGGGAGATCCCCGGAGTGCATCCGCCGCCAAAGGCGAACACCTGCTCCACTGCTATGCATCGGGAGTGACCGCGTTC
>JBILWF010000581.1:0-2847 GCA_044370075.1 Chthoniobacteraceae bacterium
GACCGCGGCCGAACTCAAGCACGCCTCCCTGCGCCACATCGCCGAGGAATCCATTCATATGGACTCGCTTCTGCACATTATTGGCAGCCTCAACATTGATCTGGACGAGGTAACGGCCAAGTTTCAAGACATCCCCTCCATCCGCAAAAAGAACGAGTTCATCACCCGCCACATGCCCAAGCTGAAGATGGGCATTGATCTGACGCAGACCGCCAACAAGCAGCAGTTTGCCAAGGCGATCTTTGCAATCACCCAGGTGATGGAGGGCACCCAGTTTTACGCCCTCTTCGCCATGGTGTTGTCGCTGCACCGCCAGAACAAAATGACCGGCATCGGCCAAATGTTTCAGTACACCCTGCGGGACGAGTCCAACCACATCGCGCTGGGCCGCTACATTCTTTCCGAACTCATCGAGGAAAACCCCGACATCTGGACGGATGAATTCCGCAAGGAACTCGTTGAATTTATGCGTGAGGGTGTTGAACTCGAGAAGGAGTTTGTGCGCGACTGCCTGCCGGAGGATATCATTGGCATGCGCCAGCAGGAGTTTCTCGATTACGTGGAATACAACGCCGACCGCCGTCTGGCGGGCCTTGGCCTGCCCCAGCTCTCCACCGTGCGCACCAACCCGTTCGGGTGGCTTGACGAAGTGATTTTCCTCAAAAAGGAAAAGAATTTCTTTGAAACGCGCGTGACCGAGTACCAGACCAGCGGCAGCGTTAAAAACTCCAACGAGGACGACCTGATCTGACCCGCCGGGAGAGCTCCCGCCCGCGGAAGAGCGTTCCTCCGCGGGTGCGCGTCCCCGTTTCCGGTTTGGTCCCTCCCTTTGTGCCTCCCGTGGCATCCACAGGCCCGCTTTCTTTCCCTTCCTTCCCTCCTTCCTTTTTCCCGCTTCCTTAACCGCCCCACCGTTTCGCATGTCTTCTCCGTTCACGCTTCAGTCTGAACCGCCCAGCTCCATTCTTTCCCCGGATGCCGACGAGTTTCCACGGGTAATCCGCCGGGACACGCCCCAGTCCCTTCAGCAAAAGCCCAACATTGTACCCTGGCTCGGGCACAAGATCGAACGCGCCGTGGCCGCGGCCTGTGCCTCGGTGCACGCCGAGGAGACCATCGGACGCCAGGTGCGCGCGGAAATCGAATTCCGGGTACGCAAGGAGCGCCCGCTGTTTGTGCACATCGAGCAGCTCCAGGACATGGTGGAGGAAATCCTTTTAGAGCTGGGCCACCACAAGGTTGCGCTCTCGTACGGCAAATACCGGGCCAAGCGGGCCGCCCTTCGGGAACTGGCCCACCAGCAGTCTTACACGGCCGAGGGCGAGCAGCTCGAACTGGCGACCCGGGAGCAAATCACCGACATCCGAGCGCGGGTCTCCTTCTCCCTGATCGGGCTCAAACTGAGCATTTCCGAGTCGGAACTCATCAGCCGGCTGCTGCGCTCCACCTCCATGTCGCTCTCCGAGGAGGAGCGAAAGGAGACAATCATTCTCAACGCCAAAAGCCTCCTGGAACTGGATGCCGATTCGCGTTTTGTAGCGGGTCGCGTGCTGCTGACCTATATCTACGAGGAGACGCTTCCGTGGAAGATCAGCGACGGCCCCCAGGCGTTAAAGGAGGCGCACAAGCGCGCGTTCACGGCCTACATTCCGCGCGCTATTGAACTCGGGCGCCTCTCTCCGCGCATGGCCGAGTTTGACCTGCGCCGGCTCGGTGATGCGCTCGATCCGTTTGCCGATTTGCAGTTCGATTTTCTGGGAATTCAAACCCTCTTCGACCGCTACCTCATCCACACCCGCGATGCGGAGACGCGCAAAAAGGTGCGCATGGAGGCGCCCCAGATTTTCTGGATGCGCGTGGCAATGGGTCTGGCCCTGAACGAGAGCGACAAGGAAACGTGTGCGATTGACTTCTACTCGCTCTATAAGACGCGCCGCGCCTGTTCATCGACCCCCACCCTGTTTAATTCGGGCACCCTCAAGTCCCAGCTCTCGAGCTGCTACCTGCTCTATTGCGGAGATTCCATCGAGGACATCACCGAGACGTGGAACCGGTTTGCGCATCTCTCGAAGTGGGCGGGCGGACTCGGCTGTTCGTGGACGGCGGTGCGGGGCACTGGCGCCCACATTCACGGAACCAACGGAGAATCAAGCGGGGTGGTTCCCTTCCTGAAGGTGTCCAACGACATTGCCATCGCGGTGAACCAGGGGGGCAAACGCCCGGGGGCCCTTTGCAGTTACCTGGAACTGTGGCACGCGGACATTGAAGATTTCCTGGACCTGCGCAAGGAAACGGGCGACGACCGGCGGCGCACCCACAACATGAACACGGCCCAGTGGATTCCAGACCTGTTCATGAAGCGGCTCAAGGACATCTCCGAAGGACGCCTCCCGAAGGACGCCACCTGGAGTTTGTTCCGCACCAACGAAGTGGCGGACCTGCCCGAACTGCACGGAGCGGCCTTTGAGAAGCGCTACGTCGAATACGAACAGATGGCGGAGGATGGCCGCATTTTCTCGCGCAAGGTGCGTGTGCTCCAGCTGTGGAAGCGGATGCTGGAGACGCTTTTTGAGACGGGCCACCCGTGGCTGACGTTCAAGGATCCCTGCAACGTGCGCTCCCCCCAGGATCATGTGGGGGTCATCCACAACTCGAATTTGTGCACGGAGATCACGCTCAACACCTCCTCAGACGAGGTGGCGGTGTGCAATCTGGCGTCGGTGAATCTGGCGGAGCATTTGACCGAGTCCGGACAGTTGGATCACGCGAAGCTGAGGGCCACGGTGGAGATGCTCATGCGCATGCTGGACAACGTGATTGACCTGAACTTTTACCCCGTGCCGGCGG
>JBILWF010000584.1:0-2846 GCA_044370075.1 Chthoniobacteraceae bacterium
GTTCGCCAGCTGGCGGCGCAGCGAGCTGAGGCGTTCAAATTCCTGCGGATGATACAGCAGTTCGTCCCGGCGTGTGCCCGATTGGGGCAGGTTGATGGCGGGAAAAACACGCTTGTCAGAGAGGGCCCTGTCGAGGCGCAACTCCATGTTCCCGGTTCCCTTGAACTCCTCGAAAATGAGGTCATCCATCTTGCTGTGGGTTTCAACCAGCGCGGTTGCCAGAACGGTGAGGCTTCCTCCCTCTTCTGTGTTGCGGGCTGCACCAAAGAATTTTTTGGGTTTAATGAGAGCCTTGCTGTCAACGCCCCCGGACATGATGCGGCCCTTTCCAGGCTGGAGGTTGTTGTAGCCGCGGGAGAGGCGGGTGATGGAATCGAGCAAAATGACCACGTGATGGCGCAGTTCCACGAGGCGTTTGGCGCGCTCGAGTACCATTTCAGCAACCTGGGTATGGCGCTGCGCATTTTCGTCAAAAGTGGAGGAGTAGATCTCGCACTGGAGGGCGCGCTTAAAGTCGGTGACCTCCTCGGGGCGTTCGTCCACCAGCAGCAATATGAGCTTGGTGTCGGGAGAGGTGGCTTGAATCGATTGCGCAATCTCTTTGAGCAGTATGGTCTTGCCAGTCCGGGGAGGCGCCACCAGAAGGCCCCTCTGCCCGCGTCCCAAGGGGGCGATCAAATCCACAGCCCGTGGACTGACCGAACGCGTCCCCCGGCTCTCGAGCACAATGCGCTCCTTGGGATGCATCGCCGTCAGACGTTCAAAATCTTTCGGTTCCTGCCATGCAGAAAAAGGAACCCCTTCGATTTCAATAAATTCCTCCACCTGCAAAAAGCGTTCCCGGTCGCGAGGCGGTCGCACCTTAACCCTCGCCATCAAGCCGGGCTTGAAACGCAGGGTACGCTCAAAATGAAAGGGAACCTGAATGTCCTGGGGCAGCGGACGGAAGTTGTACCGTCCCCAGCGCAGAAAAGCGCCCCCCTGCGCGTTCACATCGAGTACGGCTTCCGCGATGATTTCCGTACCCCGTTCCAGATAGCTTTTACAGAGGTCAAAAACCAGATGATGGCGGGATTTGTCTCCGTGGAAGCGGACGCCGAGCAGGGTGGCGCGCTCCGAGAGTTCCTGCAGGGTGAGGTCGTGCAGTTCCTGAATGTCCATCCGGGTTGGGACGGGAGTAGGGGCGACGGTGGCAGCGGGAGTTTCCACTTGGGAAGGGGAGGGTGCCGCGGGATTGTCTGTTTCCTGAAATTCAGGCATACGTGTTGTGAAGCCGATGGGCGAGCAGTTGAACCTGACGCTGGAGGCAGGGCGGCGTGGAATCATTCCAGAGGAGAACATCTCCCAAGGCAACCTTGCGTTCGGCGGGCCATTGCGCTTCTATAATTTGACGTGCAAGGGCTTCCGAAAGATTGCGTTCCCGCATCATGCGTCGGATTTGCGTTTGGACGGAGCAGGCTACCACAACCACTTGGTCGCACAGCGCCTGACCGTCTGTCTCGAATAATAGCGGGATTTCCGCAAAAAACCACCGTTTAGATTCGCGAGCCTTTCGCGCGCTTGTCACCCACCGCTCACGCACCCGCGGATGTACTACGGCGTTGAGAGCTTCCCGCAGGTCCGGTTGCGCAAAGACCCGGCTCCGGATCCAGTCCCGATCCACACCATGCGGGGTGAGCGCCCGTTCTCCGAACAGAGTTCGCAGTTCGGCGGCAACGTCTGCGTCGTCCGCGTAGATTTCGAGCACGGCTCCGTCCGCGGAAAACCATTGAGCCCCTTCAAAATGAGGCTTGAGCTCCGCTGCTGCCCGGCTTTTTCCGGACGCGACTCCCCCCGTAATGCCGATGACGGGCATGGGGTTAGTTTCCGAATCCGAGGTCCTCGGTAAGGGACGGAACTTCCTGAGGCTCCATCTCCGAGCGGGACACTTTCACGGGCTGGCCTGCTGCATCCAGAATGCGGGCGGTCACAAAGATCGTCAGGTTCTTCTTGATATGCGAATCCACGTTGGAGCGGAAGAGCCTTCCAAGCAGTGGTATGTCGCCAAGAATTGGGGTTTTGTCGTTCACCTTCTGCACGTCCTCGCGAATGAGGCCTCCGAGCGTGATGGTTTCCCCGTCGAGCACCGTCACGTTGGTGGAAAGTTTCCGCACGGCGAAAATGGGCTGGTTGATGACGTTGTCCGTCAGGGTGACGGGGGTGGGGGACTGCGCCACGCTGCCAACCGCGGTGGCGAGGCCGCTGGAAACGGCCACGGTCTGAATGGGGCTTCCGTAGTTGATAAAGCCCTCAAACTCGACAACCTCCGGTTCCAGTTCGAGCTGAACCGCGTAGTTGTCACCCATTATTTTTGGGGTCACATTTAAGGTCACTCCCGTGTTGCGTGTACCCCAAGCTGCGGGCGTCGTGGGGGTCACAGGAATGGTCGTGGGTGCGCCTCCGCCCCCGCCAAACCCGCCGACGCCTCCACCGAGTCCGCCGCCGCCGACGCCGCCGATGTTTTGCGGAAGTTGCGGAGGGGTAAACTCCGTGGGGTACCGGAACTCTCGCACGATGGAAATCGTAGCCAGCTTGTTATCTTCGGCGACAATGCTGGGACTCGAGAGAAGGTCGACGCCCTTCTTCTGATTAAGAGCCCGGATCACAAGTTGGAACTGGGGGTCAGAAAAAGCCCCCGCGAGGGCGAAAAGGGCGGGCGCTGCGGCGGCTCCCGCGGCAGGGTTACCCATAAGCAGGGCGTCAATAGCGTTGGCGCTCAAAGCCAATTTCCCGGAGCGATTCCCTCCGGTGACCGGAAAGACCCCGACTGGGCTGCCGCTGTTGGGGAGAATGGGGTTTTTGGGAAT
>JBILWF010000583.1:0-2846 GCA_044370075.1 Chthoniobacteraceae bacterium
GGTGAAGAGCACCGAAGGCAACTTTATTGCACTCAACAAGAACGGGAGCATCACAATTCACGCCGATGACGGTCGTGAACTCGAGCGCTATAACGTGGTGATCGGAACCGTTATCTCGGTCGCCGAGGGAGATTCGGTAAAGAAGGGCCGGGCCTTTGCTCACTGGGATCCCCACAACGTGCCGATTCTGACGGAAAAAGCGGGCAAGGTGCGGTTTGTGGACATGGTGAAGGGCGTGACAGTGAAGGAAGACAAGGATGAGGCCACCAAGTTGCTCGTTACCGTTGTGATTGAGCACAAGGAAGATCAGCATCCGCAGATTGTGATCGACGACGAGAAAACCGGGGAGGTGCTTCAGAGCTACTCGATTCCTGCGGGCGCCGTTGTGGTGGTTCCTGAAGGTAAAAAGGTTCAGGCAGGGGAGCTGCTCGCAAAGACGCCCCGCAAGGTTGCTAAAACGAAGGATATTACCGGCGGTTTGCCTCGCGTTGCGGAGCTGTTTGAGGCGCGTCGTCCGAAGGACGCCGCAGAGATCGCCCGTATTGACGGCGTGGTGGAGATTGGCGGAACGGTGCGCGGGAAACGGAAGGTGGTTGTCCTTGACGAGAACACGGGTGCGGAGGAGGAACATCTGGTGCCCTTGAACAAGCATTTGATTGTGCTCAAGGGAGACGTGGTCAAGAAGGGACAACAACTGACGGAGGGCCCTGTACCTCCGCACGACATTCTGGATGTGCTCGGCCCGCAGGCGCTTCAAGAGCACCTCGTGAACGAGGTGCAGGAGGTCTACCGGCTCCAGGGTGTGGAAATTGCGGACAAACACATCGAAATCATCATCCGGCAGATGCTGCGCAAGGTGAAAATCACCGAACCGAATGACACGAAGCTTCTTTGGGGTGATCAGGTTGACCGACTCACGTTCGAGGAGGAGAATCGGGAGGCGGTTGCCAAGGGAGCCATGCCAGCGGAAGCGGTGCCGGTGTTGTTGGGGATCACTAAGGCGTCCTTGGAGACGGAATCGTTCATCTCCGCTGCATCCTTCCAAGACACCACGCGGGTACTCACCGAGGCGGCGACTCTGGGACGCGTTGATAATCTGCGTGGATTTAAGGAAAACGTGATCATGGGCCATCTGATTCCAGCGGGAACCGGTTTCCCCGCGCATCGCGATGTACAAATCGCACCGCGGGCGGGTGCCGAGGAGATATCTCCGGAGTCGGAGGAAGTGGCTGAGGCGTAGTCAGTTCAAGTGCTCTCGAGTAAAGTCGGGCCGGGTTCGTAAGGATCCGGCCCGCTTTTTTTATTGGTCTGAAGCTTCGGAATGGTGTCCTTTCGAAGCGGGATCCTGTCGCTGTGGATCCGTGCGGTGAGAGCGGTTTTTTGGGGTGGTATAGCATTCAGGCGTACCGCACCGTGTCCGAACGTGTTTCAAGGAGGATGTGGAGAACGGTTGCCGTCAGAATTGCTTTTTTTGGGGAATTCCGTTCATCCTCGGCAGTATATGTTTATGGAGAGTCCGCATACACTCCGGCGGAGGGGTACTTTTACGGATGAACGGGACCAAGGCCAGATTCGCGCCTGCCGTTTGAGATTGAGGGACTCGTGCTTCCACGCATGGCAATTGCCGTTCTCCGCAAGCGTGGCGGGCTGCACGGTTTCGGCAGCTTCGCGGTTCATGTCGCCGTGGGCCGTCTGTGTGTTCCGGAACGTGATGCTTGCCCTCCTCTGGGCGCCCTGTGCGGTGGTTGCTCAATCTGCGCCCGTGCAGCGGACGGCTTCCGGCAATCTGGATTCGGCGGGGAGCGACAAGGTGCGTCGGATCATGGAAACGTACGCGGGACGGGGCACGCTGGCGGATGGAACACCGCCGACGCCGGCGCCTGAGGCGGTGCGCGCGTTCGCCACGCGGGAGGGCGTAGCGGTTGATTTAATGGCCGCGGAGCCCGCGGTTCAACAGCCTCTCTATCTGAGCTGGGATTCTCGGGGACGTCTCTGGGTGACGCAGTATCTGCAGTATCAATTTCCCGCCGGGCTGCACATTACCAGCTATGACTCGCACCTGCGGGCGCAGTTTGACCGCGTTCCTGAACCGCCCCCGCGCGGCGTGAAGGGGGCTGATAAAATCACCGTCTTTGAGGACCGGGACGGGGACGGTTTTTTCGACAAGCAAACCGATGTGATCACTGGGCTCAACATCGCCAGTGCTGCCCTTCCCGGGGCCGGTGCGGTGTGGGTGCTCAATCCTCCTTATCTTCTGCGCTACCCCGACGTGGACGGCGACGGACTTCCCGATGCGGACCCGGAGGTGGCCGTAAGCGGCTTCGGAATTGAAGATACCCATGCGGTGGCCAACAGCCTCCAGTGGGGCGTGGATGGTTGGCTCTACGGCGCCCACGGCAGCACCTGCACCGCGCGCGTGAGCTCGGCGGCGACCAAAAACTTGCGGTGGGAAGGCCAGTGCATATGGCGCTACCATCCGGCGACCCGCAAAATCGAAGTGTATGCCGAGGGCGGGGGAAACACTTTCAGTTTGGACATCGATTCGCAGGGGCGTGTGTTTTCGGGTACCAACGCGGGCAACACGCGGGGCATGCACTACGAGCAGGGCAGCCACGGTACCAAAAGCTGGGGCAAGCACGGTCCGCTGACCAATCCGCACGCCTACGGATGGTTCGAGCACATGCAGCACGAAGGGGACAAACGCCGGTTCTCCCAGGCCTTTGTTGTGTATGAGGGTGGGCTCTTTGGAGCGGAACTGGAGGGACGCGTTGTGGCACCCAATTCGCTCGCGAACACCGTGACAGTGAGCGAGCGCATAGCCGGGGGATCCACATTTAGGACGCGGG
>JBILWF010000585.1:0-2845 GCA_044370075.1 Chthoniobacteraceae bacterium
CGGCGCCGCCCATCGGTCCGGCGCTTGGTCAAAACGGGGTGAACATCATGGCGTTCTGTAAGGAATTTAACGCCACCACCCAGAAGCAGGCCGGGGATATCCTTCCAGTGGTTATCACGGTGTACAAGGACAAGAGCTTCACCTTCATCACCAAGCAACCGCCCGCGGCCATCCTCATCAAGAAGGCTTTGAATCTCGCATCGGGGTCAAAGGAACCGAACAAGACGAAGGTGGGCAAGCTTTCCAAAAAGCAGATTAGTGAGATTGCACAGCGGAAAATGAAGGATTTGAACGCCCGTACAGAGGCTGCTGCGGTCCGCATTATTGCGGGCACGGCGCGCCAGATGGGTGTCGAGGTGGAGGTGTAAAGACGCTGCGCTGGCGGTTTGAACCGTTGTTTCTCACCCCTTGTTTCGATTTTGAAAACGCGCTCTGTGATTGCGGAGCGCGTTTTTGCATGAAGCGGAGTCCTTGTTTTTTTTTGAAGTATGTCCCGGCCACGGCAGCGAATCCCGGTCGACGGTCCGAAGGGAGGTATTCCCGGAGCATTTGCCGGTCTTCAACTCGAAGGCTTGTCTGCGCGGGAGAATCAAGATTGCGAGTCGGAGTCTCCTGGAGGCGCCGGGGAAAAAGAGACTGGATCAAAATCCTCCCGCGGACGGGTTTTGCTCCGGCGTTTGACGGCGCATCGGGGGGGGAAGGTTGTGATTGCCATTGAGGGGTTTGAGGCGCGCCATACCGGGTCGGAAATTGACGCGCTGGCACGTCGTTTGCGTGCACACTGCGGGTGCGGTGGAACGGTTTCGGGTAGAGTCGTTGAACTGCAGGGCGATCAGGTGTCCCGGATACGGGCTTTTTTGGAGGCGGAGGGATTTCGGGTCTCCGGAGAAAGATGAGTGCGGAACCTTCGCTTGGGCTTATGACGGGATGTTTGGTGGTCGTGGAAGGCTTGGATGGGAGCGGGAAGAGCACGCTGATGGGCAGGCTGGAGGAGGAGTGCATTGGGTGGGGGCGCGCGGTATGCAGGAGTCGAGAGCCCACTCAGGGGGTGTGGGGAAGGAGGGTTCGCGAATCGGCCCGGGAGGGCCGGTTGTCTCTTGAGGAAGAGCTCGATTTGTTTACGAGGGACCGGATGGAGCACGTTCGCGAGGTGATCGGACCTGCGCTAAGCCGCGGTGAAATTGTATTGTTGGATCGATACTATTTTTCCACGGCGGCGTATCAGGGCGCGCGGGGTGCGGATCCCGAGCAGATCGTGGAGCAGAACGAGAAGTTTGCGCCGGCGCCGGATTTGGTGCTGCTTTTGGATTGTTCACCGGAGCATGCGCTGGAGCGGATCCGGGCGCGGGGCGATGAGCCGGATGCCTTTGAAAAACTCGAGAGCCTGCGCAGGGTGCGGGAGATTTTCCTCCGGATTCAGAGGCCATTCATCCGCGTGCTGGATGCCTCCCAACCGGCGGAAGTGGTGTTTAAGCTGGCCGTGCACTCACTTCGGGGCCTGATCGGGCGGGAGTAATTTTTTGTGAATCAAAGCTACAGGGTGCCATGATGGACGAAGCCTCTCTTCAATTTTTGTTTCAGCTCCTTCAAACCCCGAGTCCGACGGGGTTTGAGCACCGGGGTCAGCGTTTGTGGATGGAGCGCATGCGCGGTGTATCCGATGCGGTGTCATCCGACGTGTATGGAACGGCGTGGGCGGAGATTCGCGGGGAGGGACCGCGCGTTCTGCTGGCCGCACACGGGGACGAGATTGGCTTTATCGTGAAGCGGATCACAAAGGAGGGCTTTTTGCGCATCGATCGCATCGGAGGTTCGGACACGGCGACGTCTCGCGGGCGAATTCTATCGATTCTGGGCAACCACGGCGTGGTGCGTGGTGTTGTGGGAAACACGGCCATTCACTTGCGCAAGGGGGCCGGGGAGGAGAAGGTGCCCAAGGTTCATGAATTGTATGTGGATGTGGGTGCGGGTTCGGCGGATGAAGTGGCGGCGCTGGGCATTCGCGTGGGGCATCCGGCGGTGTATGCTGATGGCGTTGAGCGTTTGGGGGAACATCGTGTTGTGGGGAGGGCTCTGGACAACCGCGTTGGTGGATTCATTCTCACGGAGGTTTTTGCGCGTTTGTTTCGGCAGCGTGCCGGGGCCCACGTGATTGCGCTGAACACGGTTCAGGAGGAAATCGGCGGCCACGGTGCGCGCATGGCGGCGCACCGCTTGAATCCGGATGTGGCGGTTGTTTTGGATGTGACCCATGCCACGGACACCCCTGGAATCTCTCAGGATGAACACGGGGAGGTAACGCTTGCTGGCGGGCCCTCCATCACCCACGGGGCGTGCAACCATCCCGAGGTCATTCGGAGGTTGATGGAGGTGGCGGGGAAGTTGCAAATTCCGCTTCAGCACGAGAGTGCTTCGCGGTTTACGGGAACTGACGCTGACGTGATTTTCGAGGTGCGCGAGGGAATTCCCACGGCCCTCGTGTCACTGCCTCTGCGCTACATGCACTCGGTGGTGGAAATGGCTGATTTACGGGATGTGGCGCGCGTGATTGCGCTGCTGGGGGGATTTGTGCAGACCCTGCGCGCGGGGGAGACTTTCCGCGTGCCGCTTTAGGCGGTTAAATGCCCCCGGGGGCCATGAGGGGGATCGGATCATTCCACGATCATTTTTCCGTTCATGATGACCCAGTGTCCCGGGAAGGTGCACACGAAGGGGTACACGCCTGGCCGCGAGGGGGCCTCAAAACGCAGCACCTGTCCGGTGCTTGGTTCCAGCAGTTTGGAGGCGTGGAGCACCTTGTCGGAGGGGGGAATAAACCCCTTGCGCACGCCCTCCGGGTCCTTGG
>JBILWF010000187.1:0-5663 GCA_044370075.1 Chthoniobacteraceae bacterium
GCGGCGTTCCAATTCCACGGGGCCCCGGAATGCATCCGCGATCAAAAGCCGTCCGCGTCTCTTGCGGGGCGGACGGCCGCCCGATAAATTCCCTGAGCCATGCCCTCACCCGACTCACACGCCTCCTCCGGCAGTCGGGACTCTCACCCGCCATCCGCGGTCCCGGGCAAAAAACGCCCGCGTTTGAAAAAAAAAGCCGTCTGGCTGGGCCTCCTTCTCCTCCTCGCTCTCGGTCTGCACCGCCCCCTGCTTCACGCGGCAACCCGCCAGATTCTCCTGCGCGCTGCTGGACGCGCTGGGTTGAATTTGAACCTGCATGTATCCGGCTCCGTCTGGACCGGAATTTGTTTTTCCAAAATTAAACTAACGCCCGCTGCGGCGCAAAACCTGGTGCTCGGGTCACTGGATTGTGCACAGCTCGAATTAAAATACAGCCTGTTGCGGATGCTTTGGTCGAGTCCCGCGGAGGCCGTCCGAAGCTACCGGATGCACGGCGTAAACTTGCGGCTGCATTCCCTGCGTCCCAGCCCCCAAAAAACGGCAGGCGACGCCGCCCCGGGTGATTGGATGCGTACCGTGGAAAAAGTGCTCGCTCTCCCCGCACTCTATGCCGACGCGGTCGAGCTGCGCGATGTCTCCATCCAGATCGAAGACGGCTTTCCATTCCAAAGTGTCCACGGCTTCGAATTCGGAGCATTCGGGGACAGACCCGGGCGGGCCGGGTTCGTGTCCCTCACATTTCGGCCCGCTCCCGACGGAGATGACACCCCGCCTGTGGTCGGCCCGGTATGGGCCGCGACCGAATACACGCGGCGCAGTCTGGTAATTACCGATCTGGCGATCACTCCCCGGCTGCGGCTCGCCCGGTTTGCATTCGACGCCTCCGAGCGCGGACGGGGCCGCTCCCGAGTCGAAGTGCATCTCGCTGCGGACGAGGGCCGGCTGCGCGCGGCACTCTTGGAGCAAAAAGAGGGTTTCGCCCTTGGCGAAAAAACCCGAACCAGCTCCCGGTGGCGCTTGGAGATCGATGGCAAAACATTCCCCCTGCAGACTTGCCTCGAACAACTTGGCTTCCGTCCCGGAAGACTGCCGGACATCGAATGGGTGGAATCTCACATGGACGGTGATCCGCACGAACCGGGCACCTGGAAGGGCCAGGCTGATTTGCGCACCCATCATGTTCTACCCAGCGGGGCGGCCCTCGCGGCCGAGCTGCACGCAACCCTGCATGGAGGCACCGTTTCACTAGCCCGAAGTCAGGCCGTGAGTGAGCACACCCGCGCTGAATTCTCCGGAACCCTGCGTCTGCCGCCCGCATGGCGGCGCTGGCAGGAATTGGAAGCCTCCCTCCACGGCAAGGCGCATGTCCGCAACCTGCAGGAGTGGCGCATAGCGCAGGATTCTGCCGCGGACACTCCGCGAGGCCCGGGCGGCTCATGCAGCGCCGAGGGAAGTGTGACAATCCGCGGGGGCAGCCTCGCCACGGAGCTGCATGCGGGCGCGGCGGGGCTCATGTTAAGCGGGGGATCCCTTGGAGGAGCCCGTGCCTCGCTCGAGGCGTGGATTCCCCTCGAGAGCCTGCGCGATGTGGCAACCGCACGAAAAACGCTTTCTGCGCGGACCGCCATGGAACTCGAACACGGTCAAATACAGCGCGCGGGCATTGCCCTCGCATTTGAACGCGCGTCCCTGGCTGGGGTCGCTTCGGAGGGGGCTTTCGAAATTCAATCCGCCGGCGTGGAATCCGGCCCCAATCGAGCGCGTTTCCGGGGAGTCTGGGTGCCGAATACCGGGGCGCATGGGGCTGCGCGATTTAGGAACGTGGAGTGCGAGGTAAGCTGTCCGTCGCTGGAGAAAAGCGGTTTGCGCTTCCGCGGGCACGCGCTGGGAGGTTCCTTGAGTGCAGGCGCCCGGGGAAACTTGGATTCGGATGCGTGGGAGGGGAACTTGGAGCTGCGGGGACAACACCTGCGCTGGGGCGACTGGGAAATTCCAGTCCTCGCGGGCAAAGCGACAGCGGGCGAGGGGCGGTTGATCCTCGAGCCCTTTCGGGCGCAGCTCAAACCAGACGGCTACGTTTCCATCTCGGGGGAGCTTGATCTGCGCGGCGACCGTCCTTTTAAAGCGGCCGCCCGGATCCAGATCCCGAAACTTTCCGCACTCGCGGCCGCGCTCGCGCAGGCGGGTTGGCAGGGACCGTACTCCGGCTCCGTGGATGCCACGTGGGGGGGTTATGGAAAACAGCTCCCGGGCGAGGCTTCGGGCGAGTGGTCGGTGGACGGCCGCGAATTAGACTGGAAATCATTGAAAATTAAACGCTTTCAATGCACCGGAACCCACCAACCCGGGCGGATCGAAACCACAAAAGTGGAAATCGCCACCGGCGAAACAGTCGTTCACGCCCCGATGCTCTGGAATTCGCAAGGGCTGGACCTTCCTCAAATCCGAATTGAGCAGGGCGGAAAAGAGGTGCTCCATGGCACGTTCCGCTTGCCGGTGACCCTGCGCGGAGGGAGCCTCGGCTGGTTGCCGGATGCGACGCTGGTCGGACACTTGCGGGCGCAAAAATTTAATCTCGGCACCCTGTGGAAAAACACCCCTGCGCGCCCTCCCGTTTCCGGGCTGGTGGATCTTCAACTAACTCTCGAGGGAACGCCGGACTCGCCCGAAATTGCGTTCCGGGGCGAGGGCGTCGGGCTCCAATTTCAGGCCTCGCCGGAATTTCCCCGGTGCAATCTGCGCCTGGCAGCGACGCACCACGCGGACTTTCTCCATGGCGAACTCACCCTCGATTCGGCATTGGGGGGCCCCGCTCAGTTTCGTTTCCGCGTCCCGGTTGCGCTTTCCCAACTCATCCAGAAGGACGCGTGGCCTTCGGTCACCTTTGACGCGCATGTGGACTGGCCCCGGATGAAGCTGGGCGCCTTACCTGCCGTGTGGACCGCGCTCAAACAAGTTGAGGGCGAGGCCACGCTGCGAGGGGACATTCGGGGACCGTGGAATGCACTGCGCTGGTCGGGAGATCTCAAAATGGACTGCGCCACAGTGCATTTTCGCAACGACCGAATTCCAGCGCTCACCGACCTGCGCCTCGCCGTTCATGGCGGGGAGGGCGGCCTGCGGATTCAAACTTTCCGTGCCGACCTCGGAGGCGGGTCGCTGGAAATGCGAGGGAACGCCAAAGGCGCAAATTTGAGAAATCCAACCCTCGATTTGCAGGTTTCCGCAAACCAGGTTTTGGTTCAGCGCAACCCGCAGCTTTCCCTGCGTTTGGACGGGAACTTGCGCATAGCGGGTCCTCTCCAGAGCGCGGCGGTGACAGGCCGTGTGACACCCGTCAAGAGTATGGTTCGGCGCGAGGTGGAAGTTCTACCCCTGACCGCACTCACCCACGCCTCGGGAGGCTACAAGCGGCCCCCGGGTAAGCCCTGGTTTACGTTTCCCCGGGAACCGCTGGCGAACTGGCGCTTTGACGTGGGAATTGTTTCCAGGCCCGAGGATCCGATCCTCATTCGCGGAAACCGGTTGCGCGGCACCGCCATGAGCGACATTCGTTTTCAAGGAACGGGTAAAACCCCGACCCTTTCGGGAAGCTTTCAAACCGACAACCTGGTGGCGTCCCTGCCCTTTGCCCGCATGGAGGTAAGCCGGGGCCGGCTGTGGTACCATGCCTCGGATCCGTTCTCCGCCCAGGTCGATTTAAGTGCGGAAACCGAGGTCCGCAGCCACCGCATTCGTCTGTATTTGTTCGGGTCTCCGGAGAGTCCGGCCGTGAGCGTTTCGAGCGACCCTCCTCTACCCGAGGCGGATGCACTCGCCCTACTGACCACCGGCGTGCTGCCGGGGGCGGTCGGTTCCGAATCGGCACAGGGTGTGGCGGCCCGGGCTGCAAGTTTGCTGCTGCAGGAATTCTCGAGCAAATTTTTGGAACCTTCCACGGGAAACCGCGAGGGCTTCGCGGCCCTTCGCCGGTTCAATTTGGAAATGGGTGCTATTAACAATCGCACGGGCACCCAGGAGACCCGCCTCTCTTACCGCATCCAGGACAACGTATTTATGATCGGGGAGGTGGGCGCAAACGGCGACTTTGCCACACGCCTGCGGTATATCTTGCGGTTCCGCTGACGGGTCGGGCAAAAGCTAGCGAGTCGATTCCCTCCATGTCACCTGCCAGCCGCAACCGGAATTTTCGCGTGTGGACGGCCCTGCTCGCCGCCTGCGCGCTTGCCGGCTGTGGCGACAAACACACCCACCGGGAGGTCATCTGGTGGAAGCCGTGGCAGAGGCTGCGGCCCTCGACGCCACCGCCTCCGGGCGCCGATGTCAAAGTACGCTGGAAGGGAATCCGCGTTTTCTCCGAGCGCGAGCTGCGTGCAGCCATCGAGGAACAGCTCGCGCAAATTCGATCCGAGGGGCTCACGCGACCAAACGCCGATGACGCCGCCTATTACGCCGCGGTGTTTTACCATCAAAACGGGTACGCCCAGGCGGAGGTGAGCTGGCAGATCCACGGATCGGAACTCGTGCTCGATGTGCAGGAAGGAAACCGGATCCAGTTGGGCACCGTGGGCATCGAAGGCAACCCGAGCATTCCCTCCACGACTCTGCTGGAGCTGCTCACGAGCGTTTCCACCGAGCGTCTGGGAGTTTCCAAAAACCGGCTTCCGCTGGTAAGCGCCGATCTGGAGGCCGGGGCCGGGCGCATTGCCGAACGCTACCGCCTGGAGGGATTTTTGGACGTCTCCGTCTCCGCCCCGCAGATCATCTTTCAGCCCGATGGCACCTCCGCTGATGTGCTCGTCACTGTCGAGGAAGGCAGGCGCTACCGCTTTGGTCCGCTGCAAATCCGGGGACAGAGTGTGTATCCGGAGGAACAAATCCGCGCCCTGCTCGCGCCCATTCTGGCCCTTCCCTTCACCCCGGCACGAGTGAACGCGATTCAGGCCGCGCTCGAAAAGTTCTACGCCAACCGCTCCCATTTTTCGCCCAAAATCGAGGTGCAATCCGATCCGGGAGCAGCCGGTGCGGCGGGTGATGTGCCCGTGCAGATCACCATCCAGCCCGGTCCGACCTCCAGATTTCTCGGCGTCGAGGTCCGCGGACTGCACCGCGTCCAAGAATCATGGATTCGGGGCCGCTTGCGCGCACTGGAGGGAATGCCCTTTGACCCGCAAAAACTCGCCGCCAAACAACAGGAGCTGCTCTCATCCGGAATATTCGAGGACCTGCGCATCTCGCCCTTCCTTCAGGTCGACCACTCTCTCAAACTGCAAATTGACGCCCGCGAAGCGCGCTCCCGGGAACTGAGTTTTTCAGGAGGCTTTGGAAACTACGAAGGGGTTTTGGGTGAAATCCGCGCTTCGGACCGAAACCTGTTCGGGCGGGCGCTGCAGGGCAGTGTCGCTTTAGCAGCCTCGCAGCGCGCGCTGGGACTGGAAGCCACTCTGGTGAACCCATGGCTGTTTGAAACCCGCACCCAACTGCTCACCCGGATCTTTCTGCGCAACCGCGTCGAGCGCGGCTATGAAAAGCGCGAGGGCGGAGTCCGGGGCGAGCTCTCCAGACGGCTTTTCCCGCAAATGACCGCGGCAGTCTTCGGACAACTGCGCTCGGTGGAAATCACCAGCACCGAGCTCCCGGCGGATCTGATCGGGGCATCCGCG
>JBILWF010000435.1:0-3562 GCA_044370075.1 Chthoniobacteraceae bacterium
AATCTCCGGAGTGTTCGACCGGAGGGACAGCATTTTGAACCCGACCTCCGGATGGATCGCGGGTATTAACGCCGACACCCATTCGCTTCAAACCGGGGAAACCTGGGTGCGCACCACGGGGCGCCTCACGGTGCACTATCCCCTCCCCCACCGGATCCGTTTGGCCGCCAGCGGCCGGTTCGGACTCATCAGCCAGAATGCGCCCATTCCCATTGATGAACGCTTTTTCCTCGGCGGCTCCACCACGGTCCGCAGTTTTCAGGAGCGCGCCCTGGGCAAACTGCCCAACGAGAGGGCTCCGCTTGGCGGGTCCTCCTTCAGCCTTTTGAACGTGGAGACCGATTTTCCCGTGTGGAACAAACTGCGGGGTGCCGTGTTTTTTGATGCGGGCAGCCTTGATCCCAAGGGGGTGAACCTTCCCACCTCAAATTTCCGAAAAGCGATCGGGCTCGGGGCGCGCTACGCCCTGCCCGTTGGGCCCGTGCGTCTGGACGTGGGATTCAATCCGAATCGGATCGAGGGCGAGCCGCGCGCAACGGCCAACCTCTCCTTTGGCTTCGCGTTCTAACGCTGCCTGCAAGCAAATTTTGGTTACGCCATTCCGGGAACAAAAAGGGCACCGCGCCGCCTTGCGGTGTCACCCACCGAGGCGCTTGCGCCGCGAGGGAGGCAAACCGTAGAATCAAGGCTTCTCTATGAGTCAAAGCGTTTATCATCCCTCCATTGAAGGCGCCCAGCACGGTGCCAAACCCCTCGCCGATTTCCTCGCGTACGCCAAGCGCTCCGGCGCAGCGGGTGCCCAACCGAGCAATTACATGCTTGAGAGCGGTGCCAAATTTAAATCCGCGAAGGAAATCCGGAGCGCCTTCAAGAAGGCGGGGCTCCGTCTGGACGGTATTTCAGGCCACTGTCCCTTCTGGGTTCATACCACTGCATGGACGGAATCCCCCAGCATCCGGCCGTTTATCCCCGCCGATGTGGCACAACAATCCCCCGCAAAAATCGAAGCGTGGGCTGAGTCCTACATCCTGCGCCTGCTGGACCTGCTGGCGGAGCTCGAGATGCCGGTATTTCCGATGTTCTGGGGCGTCGCTTTCGGATGGGAGTTGGCCTCCGGCTACCCGTGGGGTTTCTGGGCTGGTCCGGGTTACGACCTGCTCAAGGAGGGCCAGGACCGTTTCGTGCGCAAAACCGCGAAGATTCGCGAACACGCCCGCAAGCTGGGCATCAAGCTGTGCCACGAAATCCACCCCGGGACCGCGGCGGCCACCGCCGACGAATTTTTGATGCTCGTGAAAATTTGTGACGGGGATGAGTCGCTCGCGGTCAACGCCGACCCCTCGCATTGCTGGGAGGGAGAATCCTTTGAATCGCGTTTTCTGAAGGTGGGCGAACGCGTGTATGCCTGCCACATCAAGAATCACACGGTGCGCCCCGGCATGCCGCTGCGCTCCATGGAACCGCTGTGGGGCAGGCGCGCCATGCAGTTCACCGACTTGGGCACCGGCGATCTTAACATGCAGCGCTACGCAGAGCTTATGCTGCACATCGGATATCCCCAGCGCTACTGCAAGCTCACGGGTGCCGCCTCCGCCCCGCTGGTTGTGGAAGCGGAGAGCGCGCACAAAGACCTCGACTACACCAGCGCCAACGGCATCGCGTATGTGCGCGACCATTTCCAGTGGCCGGCGGCCGGCGGGTCCTTTGAGGACGGCATGGGCGCTTAAAAAGCCGTGAGAGGTTCCAACAGGAACCGCTTCTCACGGGGCGAGCGAAAGCCTGCCCCGCGAAGTGCCAAGCAAGGGCCGGGAGAAATCTCCCGGCCCTCCGCTTTTCTCCTCCTGCTGCGCGGCAGGATTCCCCTCGGTGAGAGGCCACCGGACGCCGTGCGTGCGCGCAAGACCCCTTGGAGCCTTCAAGAAAAACGCGCGCGAAGCTCCTCTGCCCGCAGGCGAATCTGCTCCCGCTTGGCAGCATCCATTCGCTTCAGGTTTTTGATCTGCATACCCATTCGCAGATTTCCCGACAGAAGCTTTTCGTGACGGGATAAAAAGTCCCAATAGAGGGTCGTGAACGGACACGCTTTGGGCCCCAACGATTCGCCCGGATCATACCGGCATCCCTTGCAGTAATTCGACATCCGCTGGATGTATTTACCACTCGCGGCGTAGGGCTTGCTCGCCATCACCCCGCCGTCAGCGTATTGCGACATTCCAAGCGTGTTCGGCAGCTCCACCCATTCGATGGCGTCCACGTACACGGCCAGATACCACGCATGCACCTCCCGCGGCCGGACTCCTAGAAGCAAAGCGAAGAGGCCGGTGACCATCAACCGCTGAATGTGGTGCGCATATCCAAAACGCAGTGTCTGCCCGATGGCCTCCCGCAGACACACCATTTCCGTGTCGCCGCTCCAGTAAAACGCAGGAAGTGGCTGTCCCGCACCCAGAGCGTTGCGTTCCACATATCCGGGCATGAAATGCCAGTAAACCCCGCGCACGTATTCACGCCAACCCAGGATCTGCCTCACAAATCCCTCCACCGCAGCGAGGGGTGCACGGCCCTTTCGCCACGCATTCTCAGCCGCTGCAACCACCGTCCGCGGACTCAAAAGCTTCACATTCATCGCCGCACTCAACCGGCTGTGAAAAAGCCAGGCCTCCCCGGTCCACATCGCGTCCTGCCACTGCCCGAATTGTTCGAGCCGGTGCTCCACAAAGTCGGCCAGGGCCTCGTTCGCCTGTTGCGAAGTCACGGGCCAGTCAAACGCATCCAGCGTTCCGGGGTGGTTTGCAAAACGCGTGTTCACCAACTCCACCACTTCCCGCGTCAGAGCATCCGGATCAAACGCGCGCGGCGCGCGGTGCGGGGGCGGTCCCCCCGCACCAAAACTGCTGCGGTTTTCCGAATCAAAATTCCATTCTCCCCCCGCGGGCTGCTCCCCCTCCATCAACACACCATGCCGGCGGCGCATCTCACGGTAAAAAAACTCCAACCGCAGCTGCTTTCGTCCCCGGGCGTGCTCTGCAAAATCGTGAGCCGTGGCGAAAAAATGTCGGTCCTCCCGAGCTTCCAAAACGACACCAGCCCCCTCCACGGCGCCGCGTACCTCCTCCCGCACGTTCCATTCGCCCGCCTCCACCCACACCACCCGCGCGGGACGCAAAACCGCCAGCGTTTCCCCGAGCGCCTCTCCCAAGGACTCCCCGCTGCGGGAAGCCTCCTGCGACTTTCCGTCAAGCCAAACCGCCTCAACGGCCCGCAACTGGCGGTACTGCACCCGCCATCCCTGACCCACCATCCACTCGCGAAAATGACGCATCGCGGCCAGAAAAAACGCCGTCCGCACTTTGGCGCTCCACACCTTGGAACTTTCCCCGGCGACCTCGGCCATCCAGACCCGGTCGCGTTTAGGGTCAAATTGGTCAAACACGCTGGAGTGGGCGTCCAGTTGATCTCCGAGCACCAGCACAAGGTTACGCATCCCCGCGAGCTTCCCTCCGGCAACGCAAACTGGCAACCCCGCGCTTCCCCAACCCAAGGGCAAGTACGCGCGCTCACA
>JBILWF010000046.1:0-9228 GCA_044370075.1 Chthoniobacteraceae bacterium
TCCAAGTTGCTGGCAGCCGGCAAGAAGCCCTCGGAGATTCTTGTGGAACTGTACCTCCGGTGCCTGAGCCGCCCCCCGCTCCCCCAGGAAAAGGAGGCTCTCGAGGTGCTCTTTAACGACCCGGAACAGGCCAAGGCTACCCTCGAGGATGTCCAGTGGGCCCTTCTCAATTCCAAGGAATTTATTTTCAACCACTAGTTCCCACCACGTTCCACTAATTCGTCATATGAGGCGCGCTCTGTTTGGTTTCGTTGTGGTGCTGGGAGGAGCCAGCCCGCTTTGGTCCGAGTTGCCAGCCAAGGTGACCTATCAGGACCATGTCCTGCCGGTGTTTCAAAACGCCTGTAACAACTGCCACAACCCCGATAAAAAGAAGGCGGGACTCGATCTGACCACCTACTCGGCAACCATGCAGGGGTCCGACAACGGCACGGTGGTAAAGTCGGGAGACGCCCCCGGAAGCCTCCTTTTGAAATGCGTCAAGGGAACCGAAGAGCCCGTGATGCCCCCCAAGGGAGATCGTCTCACCTCGGATCAAATCGCCCTCATTGAGCGCTGGATCGCCATACGCGCCCCAGAATCGCTCGCCAGTAAATCCGGCCCCGTGGTGAACCAAGTAGCCGTGGCCACCGTGAGCCTCAAACGCCCCGATGGCCCCCCCCCGATGCCGGGTGCTTTCAAAGTGGCCGAACCGGTTCTTGCCACTCCCCGGGCCAATTCCCTCATCGCCCTCGCGGCAAGCCCGTGGGCACCTTTAACTGCGGTGGGCGGACAGCGTCAGGTGCAGCTTTACCACTCGGACACACTGGAACTCTTGGGCGTATTGCCGTTCCCCGAGGGAGTTCCCACTATCGTGCGTTTTTCCAAGAACGGCCAACTGGTGATGGCGGGTGGAGGCCTCGGTGCAAAGTCGGGAAAAGTCGCACTGTGGAACATCGGTACCGGGGACCGGATCGCAACGGTGGGCAACGAGGTGGATCAGGTTCTGGCCGCCGACTTGAGTCCGGATCAAACCACGGTCGTGTTGGGTGGTCCCAACCGGTTGGTTAAGTTTTTTAACACCAAGGATGGCGTTTTGAAGAAGTCAGCCAAAAAACACACGGACTGGGTGACGGCTGTTGCATTTTCACCGGATGGCCAGTACGTGGCCAGCGCCGATCGCGCGGGGGGAATTGTCGTTTGGGAGGCGGCCACCGGGGAGGAGTCCATCACGCTGCCGGGACACAAGACGGCCGTGAATGCTTTGGCCTTCATGCCTGGGCTGCTCGTGTCAGCCGGTCAGGACGGATCCGTTGTGCTCTGGGATATTGCGGAGGGGAAGGAGTTGAAAAAAATCACCGCCCATGCCGGCGGGGCGGAATTTGTGGATTTCACCACCGACGGGCGCATTGTGAGCTGTGGCCGGGACAAAACAGCAAAGGTGTGGTCCCAAGAAGGTAAGCCCCTCCTCACAACGGAAGCGATGGGTGAAATCACGCTCCGTGCCGTGCTGGCAGGGGAGACGGTTTTTGCGGGGGATTGGAACGGCACACTCAAGGCGTTCAACGTCGCCGACGGGGGAAAACCTTTTGGAGAGATCGCGGTGACACCGGCATTGATTGGTAAAAGGTAGGTTTGTTGCGAAGGAACCGCTCCCCGGGCCCTCGGTCATCCGGGTATACTTCATGGGGCTCTTCGTTTTATACTACCAGTCGCAGGGGACCAACCCGAGGGTGCAGGCGCCCGAGGTTTTATGCGTGGGCACGCTCACCCAGTGCCAGCACGCGAAAGAGGCCCTTCTCTCAAGCGCCCTTTTTCGACTAGTTCAAGTACGTGACGGGTGTTGGGGAGTGCTTCGGATTGTACCCCGCGAGCAGGGACGCAGTGTCGTGGGAAGGGAGGTGCCTTTTCATCGGGGCGTACCCGCCCTGGGCCCGGTTCACCCGGTGTAGGAGGGTTCCCTCGCCATAATCTCCCTCAACTGCGAAGAAACAGACCGAATGTCAGAATCCTGAAGTTCGCGCCATGGGCCTCTACACAGGCGCTTCTTTTGCGTCGGGATTAAACCCGCATCGAAACCCACTCGCCTGCCGCTCTTGGGTCCTCCGGAGGAGTGGAGTATCGGGGGCGGACGCCGTGTTTTATCTTTTTGTCTTGGAAGTCTAACTTTACCGCCTCGAAATTTGTTTTATTTCACTGTCCTTCAACGGCTCTTGTCTCCCGCGCGGTATTCATGACTAATAACTGAGGCTGGGTTTGATGATCTCTGAGCCGCCCTCCTTCCCCCATGAAAAAACACTTCCTCTTCCGCTCTCCATTCCGTCGCATGGCTTGGATGCTTGCCCTGTGCGCACCCGCTCCAATCCTTTGGGGTATTCACGCCAAAAATGCGGGTCCCCAGGATTTTGAGATCAAATTCAAGCTGCCGGTTTCGAAACCGTTGAGCCCTGAGGAGGAACTGGCCACGTTCTCGGTGCCCGCGGGTTTCCGCGTGGAATTGGTTGCTGCCGAGCCGCTGGTGGACAGCCCCGTGGCCATGGCGTGGGATGAGAAGGGCAGGCTGTACGTGTGCGAAATGCGTGGCTACATGCAGGACTCGGAGGGTGCCGGCGAAGACCAACCCGTGGGACGCATTTCCTGGTTGGAGGACACCGACGGGGACGGGCGCATGGACCGCAAAGTGGTGTTTGCAGAAAACCTGGTGATGCCGCGCGCGGTGATGTGCGTCAACGGAGGGTTGCTTGTGGCGGAGCCGCCGAATCTGTTCTACATGAAGGACACCGACGGGGACGGGGTGGCGGATGTGCGCGAGGTGGTGGACAATGCGTACGGCACCCTGGGAGGTCAGCCCGAGCACATGGCCAACTCGCCGACATGGGTCATGGACAACTGGATTTACTCCGCCAACCACTCCAAGCGGTACCGTCTCAAAGACGGCAAATTCGTCTCGGACTTCATTGGAAAACTAGGCCAATGGGGCATGACTCAGGACGACTTCGGGCGCATTTATTTTAACTCCAACTCGGACTTTTTGCGCGGAAACCTGCTACCGGAGGCATGGCTCAAGAGAAACTCCAACTTTACGTTCACCGCGGCGCGGGCGGCGAAAATTCTCAATGACCAGTCGGTGTGGCCCAGCCACGCCACTCCGGGAGTCAACCGGGGGTACGAGCCCAAAACGCTTCGCGAGGATGGAACCCTTGCCCGGTGCACGGCGGCCTGCGGATCGGGGGTTTACCGGGGCAGCCTTTTTCCCGCGGAATTTCAGGGCAACGCCTTCCTGCCGGAACCGGCGGGGAATCTGGTCAAGCGCGTAATTCTCTCCGAGAAGGAAGGCATCGTAACGGCGTCAAATGCGCAGGAGGGCGCGGAATTTTGGACGTCCACCGACGAGCGTTTCCGGCCGGTCAACGCCTATAACGGGCCAGATGGCGCCCTGTATGTGGTTGACCTGTACCGGGGCGTCATCCAGCACAAGGGCTTTTTGACACACTACTTGTACGCCAACATTCAAGACCGCCAGCTGGAAAAGCCGTTTAATACAGGCCGCATCTGGCGGGTGGTGCCAGAAAAGGCCAAGCTTTCCCCGGTACGTCTTCCGGAGGATTCGGCGGGGCTGGTGGGCAGCCTCGCCAGCGCCGAGGGATGGGTGCGCGACACCGCGCAACGCCTTTTGGTGGAAAGGAAGGACCCAGCCTCGATTCCCGCGCTTGCGGCTTTGGCAAAGAAGGGAAAAACATGGCAGTCGCGGGTGCACGCGCTCTGGACGCTGGAGGGGATTGGCGCAATTTCTTCGGAGGTGCTCGCCCCCGCGCTCAAGGATGCCCAGCCCAAGGTGCGCGCGACGGCGGTTCACGTGGCGGGACGGGCGCAGATGAAGGATCTGGAGGTTGTGAAAAATTATCCGGATGTTCTGGTGCAAGCCGCACTTGCCGCGCAATGGAGCACCTACGCCGAAACACAGGATGCTTTGGTTGCGTTGGCGCGGAAAGCCGGAGGCAACGCACTGGTGCGGGAAGCGGTGCTTTCCGGTTTGCGCGGCCGCGAACTGGAGGTGCTCCAAGCGGGGCTTCAAAAGAAGGGGACCGTCGCCGGAGCGCGGTTTTCGGACGGCATGCTGGATGCACTCGCAAGGGCCGTTTTCAAAGAGCGCCAAAAGGAGCGGATCGCGGTCCTGCTCGAACTGATTGGTGAGTTACCAGCCGGTTCTGCTGAACAAAAGGCCCTCCTCTCCGGGATAGTTCCCAAGACGACTGGCACCAGCGGGACCAGCGGAAAGTCACCGGCTCCGCCCCGATTGATTTATCTTGAGAAAGAGCCCGCTTCGCTCGGCAAACTTCTTCAGTCCAAGGAAAAGAACACCGTTCTGTTGGCAAAAGCCGTCGATGCTCTCGTGGCCTGGCCCGGAAAGCCCGGGGTGCCCCCTCCCCCGGTTGTCAAACCGCTCACCGAGGCGGAACAGGCCTTGTTTGAAAATGGAAAGACGGTCTACGCGGGATTGTGTGCCGGATGCCACCAACCCAACGGGGCGGGCTTGATCGGCCTGGCTCCCGCGCTGGTGGACAGCGAGTGGGTTTTGGGCAACGCGGAGGCGCTTCCCCGGATTCTTCTGCACGGCTTGTCAGGTCCCATCAAAGTGGCGGGTCAAACGTGGGACTTGGAGATGCCGGCTCTCGGGGCGGCCTTGACGGACGACCAGATTGCCGGAGTACTCACCTTCATCCGGCGTAGTTGGGAGCATACGGCCTCACCGGTGACTCCCGCGCTCGTGGCCAAGATCCGCCAGGGAGACGCGCATCGCGCAAAATCCTGGACGGAGGAGGAAATCCGGGAAGTGCTTTCCAAGGCGGGCGCCAAAAAAACCGCGGGGCCCGCCGCGGCGACTCCGGAAAAGTAAGCTCCCTGGACAGCCCGGAGTTTCGTCTTCCTGACCATGGTGTGCCGGAGGAAACATTCCCGTGCACCAGTGGCTGATCGCTCTGAAAACCACCGGTGCACTCCCTCCCATAAAACCCGCCCCCTAGTCCCCATGAACATCTCCCACATCACGTTGGATCGACGCTCCTTTCTGCGCACCGCAGCAACTCTCACCGCGGGTTTTCTCGGCTCTCAAAAGGCCGTGGAAGCTGCGTCGGACATTCCCAACGCACTCGCAGGCCGCCTCTACAAAACGCTCAAGATCGGCATGATCCGGGGAACAAACCTCATCGAACGTTTTCAAACCGCCAAAACTGCGGGCTTTCAAGGAGTAGAAACGAACTTTCCCGGAGACGATGTGGAGCAGGTCAAAAAAGCGATCGTGGAATCCGGACTTGTCGTGGACGGCAGCGTCTGTTCGTCGCACTGGAACACGCGTCACACCAGTCCGGACCCCGAGGTGCGTGCGCGTGCCCTGGATCATCTTCAACAGGCTCTGCGTAACACGCGCGCCGTTGGCGGGCATAGCGTCCTCCTGGTTGCGGGCAAAGGCGCCGACGGCCCCGAGCAGGAAATCTTTGAGCGCTCCGTGGAAAACATCTCCAAAGCTGTTCCGCTCGCAGCGGAACTCGGCGTCCAGATCCTGATTGAAAACGTTTGGAATCAATTCCTGTACGCCCACAACGGACCGGACAACCAGAACGCCGACCAGTTTGTAAAGTTCATCGACGCATTTTCATCGCCGTGGGTCGGCATGCACTTCGACATCGGCAACCACTGGAAGTACGGCAGTATGGGTGACTGGATCCGCCAGTTGCGCCACCGGGTCCTCAAACTCGACATCAAAGGCTTCTCGCGGGCTCAGAGCAAGTTTACCGCCATTAAAGACGGGGACATTGATTACGCGGATGTGCGCAAAGCCCTCCATGAAATCAACTACCATGGCTGGATTGCGGCCGAGGTCGGCGGAGGTGATCTTCCCTATCTCACCGGTGTGGCTCAGGAAATTGATGCCGCTTTCGGGCTGTAAACGAAAAGCGGAGATGGTGGGCAGAGCTGGATTCGAACCAGCGAAGGCGTAAGCCAGCGGATTTACAGTCCGCCCCGTTTGGCCACTTCGGTATCTACCCGTTTCTGAGGGACGATAACTTTAGACGGCGGTCGGCGCGCCGGGCAAGCGTTTTGCTCGGCTCTATTCGCTCCCCTGCGCGCCCGAGGGCGCAACGATCCGGCGCGCGCCGCAAACTACCCTGCAGGCGGACCCAGCAGGGGTTTTACGATCCGATTCCAAATGGCGTAACCCTCCTCGTTCATGTGCAGCTGATCCGCCCGGTAAATTTGAGGCAGAGGCAGACCATCCTCCCCCAGCATCGACGCTCCCACGTCGACAAAACGCACAAACGTGAACTCCTCCGTCATCGCGAGGATGGCCTTGTTTACCTTGCGAACCGTTTCAATTTCCTTCCACCGCGCGGGATTTGGAGCGATCGACAAATACAAAATCTTCGTCTCAGGCAACACCGCGCGCACCTTCTCAAAAAGCTCCCGTGCATCCGCAATCACGGTGCGGGCGTCTTTACCCGCGTGAATGTCGTTACCGCCAGCGTAAAAGACCATCAACCGCGGACGGTGCGGCGCGATCACCCGATCAAACCACTCGATCGAATCGCGTATTTGAGAACCCCCGAATCCGCGGTTCAAAACGCGGTGCTCGGGGAAGGCCTTCTCCACCTGCCACAGGCGGATGCTCGAACTGCCGACAAACAAAATGCCCCCCGGAGCAAACGGACTCTGTTGATCTCTGGAGGCAAAAGCCTCCATCTCCTTTTCCCAGCGGGCTTGCGCCCCACAGGGCCACAGAGCCCCGAAAAAAATCACGAGGGACGTACAAATCCAGCGGACCGTCTTGCCGGACAAAACATTCATGGGGTGGAGATGCCGATGCATGTCTTTATCCTAGAGCCTTTTTTTCGCGAAAATCCAGCACGCGAGGTTCCCCTCCCCGCTTTGGAAGACCCTTCGTAGCCGCGGCACGACTAGCGCATTTGAACCCCCGCGGCTTTGACGCAATCCACACCGCAAACCGCCGGATCTCGGGATGCTCCAAAAGCCGCTCCACAGTGTTCCATTGGCGCTCGAGTTCTTTCTCGGTTAACAGCGCGTGAATTTGCGAATGACACGGCCGGCAAATACCCACCGTTTGATGCACCCGCTCCCGGTCAAAGTCCCGTTTGTTGCGCCGGTTGCTGTGCCGCGTTCTGGGAATGAGATGATGCCGCGTCAACGTCTCCACACGCTGGCAGATGGCACACGCTCCCTGCATGGCTCCCTACTAAGCCGGATTCTGTCACCCGTCCAGACCGGGGCGCGCGCGGTGCGGGACTCCTTGCGTCCGCCCCGTTTCGCGAACACTTTATAGCCTTTGCCGCCCGCCGCCCGTTGAAAGCCCCGCCCTCCCCATCTCCAGAACCCTCCAACCAGCAGCTGGTCTGGCGCCTGCTGCGGATGACGTGGAAATACCGCTGGGGTAGCCTCAAAATCCTTCTCGCCCAGCTTGGAATGCTGGCCGCCGGCATGGCCGCAATCGGCCTCACCGGGCTGGGCATCGACTCCCTGCGGCATGCCCTTGATCCCGCTGCGCGCGCCCCGCAATGGCCGGACGCGCTCAGGCCGCCCGCCACATGGACCCCGATGCAGGTGTTGTGGGCCCTCACCGGCGCGATGCTTTTCCTCGGCCTCTTGCGTCTGGTCTTTGCGTACTTCAGCGGCGTCTGGCAGGGCGAACTGCTTCAGGGACGCCTCGTTGTGGATTTGCGGGCGCGATGCTACGACAAGCTCCAGCGACTTTCCTTCCGCTTCTTTGACACCAACTCTAGCAGCTCCCTCATTAACCGCGTTGGCGGCGATGTGCAGGGCACCCGTCTTTTTGTGGACGGCGTGGTTTTTCAAATCGTGCTGCTGCTGGTTTCGGTCTCGGCCTCGCTCGCCTACATGCTGGCCGTCCACGTCAAACTCACGCTGGCCTGCCTCGCCACCATGCCCCTGGTTTGGATTGCCTCCAGCCTGTTCTCGCGCTCCGTAAAACCCGCTTACAAACACGCCGGGGACCTCTACGACGCCATGGTGCAACGCCTCTCGGAAACCATACGCGGCATGCGGGTCATCCACGCGTTCTCCCGCCAAAAACAAGAGCTCTCACGCTTCGAAAAATCCAACGACACCCTGCGCGATCACCAGCACACGATCTTTTGGAAGGTCACGCTTTTCGTACCGGCCATTCTCTTCCTCAGCCAAGCCAATGTCATTGTGCTTCTCGCCTATGGAGGTGTTCTCGCCATGCGCGGGGAAATCGGCGTAGGAACCGGTCTCATCGGTTTTGCGGCAATCCTCCAACAGTTTGCCGGACAGATTGCGGGCATTGGCAACATCGCCAACACCACCCAGCAATGTCTGCGCTCCGCGGCGCGTGTCTTTGAAATACTCGACGCCCCGGAACACATTCAATCGCCCGAAGCGCCGGCCCCAATACCGGCCATCCGGGGTGCTCTGCGTTTTGAAAACGTTCACTTCGGCCACGCCGAAAAGCCGGTTCTTGAGGGGCTCAACTTCAGCGTCGAACCCGGCCAGTGCATCGGCATCGTCGGCCCCGTGGGCAGCGGTAAAAGTACGCTGTTGAGCCTCATACCCCGTTTTTACGATCCGGCAAAAGGAACGATCCGCCTCGATGACACCGACCTGCGTCGCATGGATCTTGGCGACCTGCGCCGCAGCGTGGGTGTCGTGTTTCAGGATAGCTTTCTTTTCAGCACGACGGTTGCTGCAAACATTGCTTTCGGACATCCGCAAGCCACTCAGGAGCAAATCGAACGCGCTGCGCGCATCGCCGCCGCACACGAGTTCATTCAAAATCTGCCCAACGGCTATGAAACAATCCTTGGAGAGGCAGGAGTCGGCCTCTCCGGCGGCCAGCGCCAGCGCATCGCCATCGCCCGCGCCCTGCTTCTGAATCCGGCCATCCTGCTGCTCGACGATCCCACTGCCTCGGTGGATCCGGAAACCGAACAGGAAATCGCAGACGCCCTGCAATCGGCGATGAAAGGACGCACCACGTTTCTCGTCGCACACCGCCCCAGCATGCTGCGGCGCGCCAACCGCATTCTTGTTTTGGAGGAAGGACGCATTGTGCAATCGGGCTCGCACGAGGAACTCCTCGCGCAACCCGGGTACTACCGCGATTCAAGCCTCCTTCAACTGGAGCACGCAGCACAAACCGCCGCCGCATGAAAGCACGGCCCGTCGCACTCACCTATTTCAAGCAGGACGCCGAGGACA
>JBILWF010000047.1:0-9224 GCA_044370075.1 Chthoniobacteraceae bacterium
ATGGCAATCAACAACGGCGTGGACGGGTTCATGACCACGTACAACTACCGGACGTCATGCTGCTGCCCGTTTTGCCAGCAGTCCTTCAAGACCTATCTCAAAAACACCTACACCCCGGCCGAAATCCGCACGCATTTTCAAATCCCCAACCTCGACTCGCACACCTTTGAAAAGATCCCGGGACAGACGCCCGGCTACCCCGCGGATGCGGATGTCTCCCCGCTGACACTCGCGTCCTTCCAGTGGTCCACGCTGGCGTTCAAGGCAGCGTGGGATGAGATTTTTCTCGGAGAGGGACGGGCCCAAAAACACGACCTCATTCTCGGCCAGTGGGATCATCTCGGGAACGTGGGAGCGGGCGAGGAGCGCGCATTTTTACCGATTGAAAAATTCGCGAGCGGCGAGAACTACCTGTGGTACTCGGGCAACCACTACAACCCCGACGCGCAGGCTGGGGACGACAACGACGGATGGCTCAATGGGCTTTATCTGCGCGCACTGGCGGGCGACAAACCCTACGTAATGGGCCGCTACGACGGCATTCGCCTGCGCGCCGGACAGTCGGAGGCGATGGCCCTCGGAGGCGCGGGCACCGGCTTGAACAACCAGATCACCGAGCCCGCCGCGTTCGCCGTGCTCAAAAACTATTTGTCCTTTGCGAAGGCCCATGAGAACGGGGTGCTTGACGCACACATTCGCGCGTCCCCCTCCGCCCCCGGGGCGCGGGTGCAGCCGGCCATGCTTGCGGACACCTGCCTGGTGATCCCGCGGCAGTCCAACTGGGCGGGAAAAAAACAGGCGATGGACACCTTCCGCAAAGTGGGCACCGAACTCGTGCGCCGGCAGCATCCTCTCATGATGGTCTCGGATGAGGTGCTCCGGTGCGGACCGGACTCGCCCGCGGGAAACCCGTTGGAGATCAGCGACACCGTGCTCCGGCCGGATCTGAGCCCGGAAGGCGGCCTCGGCCGGTTTCGGGTGATCATCCTGCCCGAAACGCTGGCGCTGAGTGACTCCCAGATCGGCGCGCTCGAGCAGTGGATGAAGCTGCGCCCCGACCACAAGCTGGTAATTGTCGGGGAGGCCGCGACCCTCGACAACCACGGGCGCCCCTGGGCCATCGCGCAGGCTGCCGACGGCAAGCGTCGCATGGCGGCGGCCACCGCCTTTGAGGCACGCCGTGTCGAACGCGTGCCGGTCGAGCGCCTTGCGTCGGAGGCCATGGATTGGAGCGTGATGAAGCCCCTTCCCCACGCCCCGGGCACGCCCGCTTCCGTGGGTGCGGACTTTGATTTGTGGACCGAGCGGGACGGCAAACGGGTCGCGCTCAGCGGGCCAAACGCACTGCGCGTTGCCCTCTACAAACACCCGGGCGGCGAACACGTGCTGCACCTCGTCAACTACGCGCGCGATATGGCGGCAGCCAAAAAACTGAAAAAAAGCACGCCCGATGCCGAGCTTCCCATCGCGTCCCCGCCGCTGTGGGTCCGGATTCCCCGGGGCAGCACGCTTGAAATACGCCAGACCCGGGTACTCACCCCCGACCTGCTCCCCGACGGTTCCCCGGAGCCGACAGATCCCGCGCCCGAGACCGACTCGCATGGCAACCGCTGGATCCGCGTCGGCCCGGTCAGCGTCTACCGCATCATCGAAATGCGGTAGTGAATCCCGGGGTGCCGGTCGCCGAATTTGACATGCCCGGGCTAAGTGGCTTTTTACCGATCGGGTGCCGCCAAGTGGTTGCAGTTGTTGCGCAACTCCGGAGGCTGCGGCTTTTCCCAGCCCACGGGGGCGCCGAGAACAACGACCGGTTTTCCAGTGTTATCGTGGATGCGCAGGTTGTCCGCAATGACGCCGTTTTTCGAGTGGCGCCAGCAGTGGATCGCATGTCCCCCGCTCTTGATCACATTTCCAATAACCTCGTACCCATCGAGTTGAAAGTTGGGCTCGATGGAAGTCACCGCGGTCTCCATGTAATTGTTGTTGCACTTCACCCGGCGCAGATGCCCCCGAAACGAAGGATGCCCCAGCAAATAGCCCGAACCGTTCGGGTTGATCGTTCGGGTGCGCTGGATGGTGATGTCCTCGGCGTCAAAGGATTCCCCGGGGGTGACCGCGCCGCCCGGCAGAAAACTTCCGCTGTGGTCGCCGTAGCACATCACCGAGCGGTTGGTGTCCATCATGGTGATTCCCTCGATGCTCACGCCCCGGACCCGCCCGTGCACGAGCACACAGGCGTTGATGTTTTTAACCAGAAAACCGGGCTGCGTGTTGTGCGTCGCATTCATGTCGATCACCCCAGGCCCCGTGATCCGCACCCTTTCGATGTACTCCGCCTGCTTCCCATGCCCGACCCGGATACCGTACGCCTCCGGGCCGTCGTAGGTGATGAACCACCGGCTGCCCTTGTTGTGGCCGGTGCGGGAACCGAACCGGATCTTTACTCCCTGGCTCAGCTCCTGCCAGTCGCCCGTGATGGGAACGCCCCGGTTTGGCGCCTCGCCAAAGCGGCTTGAGGAGCGCTCAACGCGTCCGCTGCCCTGCGGGTTGTCGGTGCCGTGAAACACCCCCCACGCGAATGTGTCGGGCGCTCCGTCGCGCCCCTCGCCGTCAGTCATCACCGTGAAAACCGACGGCCTGCTCAAGTCAAACCGCCCCCCCGCCTCCATATCATCGAGCTTTTTTCCGGCGTCCTGATCGGTGGTGATCTCGGGCGTCTCCTCCAGCGCCGTCACGGAGTCCGCCAGCTTGAGGACCGCACCCTCCTTGAGAAAAACCTCGACGGACTTGTCCACGTAAAGCAGCGCCCGGTGCCTGCCCGGGGCATGCGCGTGTACTCCGGTCTCAAAAACAATGCGGTCCCCGGGAGCAGCCGTGTCGAGAACGGTTTGCGGGTTAGTCCCCGGCTTCACAAAAAGGTCGGCAGCATGCAGGCCGCACAGCAGCGCCGCGGGCGCGCCAAAAACAAAAATACTGAAACAACGCATAAAAGTGGTTCTTTGAATCAAAGCTGGGAAACGGGCTGAACCATGGGCCAGAGTTTGATTTCTTCGGTGAGGAGATGGCTCGGCAATCGGGCGGTTTCGACCAGAATCCGACCCAGATCGGCCGGGGAGATGCAGCGGGCGAGCACTTCGGGGTCGCGCGGCGGAAGCTCCGCCGCGTGGGTAAAATCGGTCTGTCCCCACGAGGGAAGCACCGAGGTTACGCGGACGCCGTGAGGGCGCATTTCAGTGAGCAGGCATCGGGTGAACATAAGCAAACCGGCCTTCGCCGCGGAGTAGACACTCCATCCCGGCCAGGCGTGGGTGGAGCAGGCGCTGCCGATGTTGACGATGAGGCCGGAGCGCTGCCGCTGCATGAGGGCGGCGGCCCGGCGGCAGCCGAGCATCGCCCCGGTCAGGTTGCTGGAGATGCTGCGTATGATGGACTCGTCGGTTTGTTGGGTTGCCTCGGCGATGCGCACGCCCTCGCCCGCGTTGTTGATTAAAACGTCCAGCCGTCCGCCCCCCGCGGTGAGGGCCTCCAGCAGACGGTCCCACGCGGCCCCGTCGGCGACGTCGGCCGCGAAGGGGGTCGCGCCGATGCGGTCGGCGGTTTGGCGGAGGCGGCCGGCGTCGCGGCCTGTGATCCACACGCGGGCGCCGGCGTGGCGGAAGGCCTCGGCGATGCCCGCGCCGAATCCGCGCGAGGCGCCGGTTACGAGGACCGTGGCGTCAGAAAGGTTTGTCATATCAAAGTACTTTTCAAATGAAAAACAGCATGAGGGACCCGGGAATCGGCGTTTGCAACCACAAACTTCCGTCGATTAGAAAAACACATGCCCGCACCCAAACGAACCCCCGCCCACCCCCTGGACCGGTACCGGGTTCCCATCCTGGACCGGACTCTCGACCTGCTGGAGCTGCTCACGCGCCACCCGGAGGGCATGACCCTCTCCGCCATGACAGAGGCCCTGCGGATGCCCAAAAACTCCGTTTACCGGATCGCCAGCACGCTGGCGGTGCGCGGGTACGCAGCGCGCGAGGAGGCCACCAAGGTGTACCGCGCTAGCTCCAAACTCCTCGCGCTGGGCCGCGCCGCGATGGGCGTGGAGCGCCTCGCCGAGGCGGCCACGCCTCTGCTGGTGTCCCTGCGGGACGCCACCGGCGAGACCGCCCTTCTGGGAACCCTCGCGGGTGGCCGGGGCGTGGTGCTCGACCAGGTCCCCTCCTCCCACCCGGTGAAGGTCGTGGTCGAGATCGGCCACGCTTTTCCCCTCCACACGGCGGCTCCCGCCAAGGCCATCCTCGCCCACTGGACGCCCGAGCAGCAGAGGGCTTTCGTACGGCAGATGAAGTTTCCCAAGCGCACGCCGCGCACCCTCACCACCGCATCCGCCTTTCTTGCGGAACTCCAGCAGGTGCGGGCCCGGGGGTACGCGCTCGACCGCAGCGAGGAGAGCGAGACGTTTGCCTGCGCCGCGGCCCCGGTTTTTGACCACGGCAGCCAACCCATCGCAGCACTCTGGATCAGCGGCCCCTCGGACCGGGTAACCCTCGAAAAACTCGACACGCTCGCCGCAGTAGTACGGCATTTTTCAATGGAGTTGTCCGTGCGCCTCGGATGGATGCCGCCGCCCGGCGCGCGCCCATCCGCGGTAAGGGACTCCTCATAAGACATCCACCGGCCTGAAGCCCGCCCTGCCGCCCCCCGGCTCTCTCGGAACGGACGGGGTTCACCAATCACTCCCCCCCAAGGGGCTGCTATTGGGTCAGGGGAAATATCTCCACATCAACTCCGGTCGCAAAGTGCGCCAGCGGGGCGTGTTCCGGCCTCGGGATTCCGGCGGCCGAAAGCAGGTTTTCCCGCCATTCGAAAAGCTCCGCCGTCTGCAGCGGATACGGGGCGTGGTGGACACGGCCCAAGAGCAAGCCGCCCGCGGCGTCGCGGGCGTAGAGAACGTAGCGTTCCGCCAGAAAATGTTCGAGGGAACCCAGCACCGCGGCGGAGGGCGTACCCGTGGGGCGGCACTCCACCCGGGCGGAACCGGGGAGAGGGCCCGGATAAAGGCGCTCGCTCTGGTAGCGGATGCGCCCTCCGGAGTCGTGGGTTAGATCCATCCGGGAAAAATGGTAGGGCAGCTTCCAGAAAGTGCGTGCAATCCAGACGGCCAGGCGGGTGGCCGCGTCGAGGCTGAAAAACCAGACGCCCGGATCCCTTCCCCGAAAGTGAACGTAGGTTCGCACGTTCGTCTCATGAAAATTGGACACGCCGGGTACCGGGGGAGACCAGACGGGCCGCACCCCCCGCATCGTGAACGGGACAAGTCCGACAAAAGCGTCCCCTTCGAATGTATCGATCTCCAACGCCCCCGGGATCAGCGGGCGGAGCACCGGGAGGGGAACCCTCCAGTGCATGAAAAGCAGTGTCTGCCAGCGCTGATACTGGACGGGCCGCCCCGCGGGGCGGCGCGTAGGCTCGATGCGGTCTATTTTCATGGCAGAAACCGGCGCAGAAGTTCAGGCGTCGGCATCCGGCATGCCTGCGTTTTTCCAAACCACCGGTAGCGGTTCCGCGCAACAAACCGGTACACAGCATCGCGGAGTGCCCGCGGAACCAAAAGGAAAACTCCGAGCACGGGCCAGAGTCCGTCGAGACTCCGGGCGATTTGAAGGGCTGCCTCGGAATGCGTGTACGCGCGGGTCCCGTTGATGAACACCACGGAGTCCAGGCGTTCCGATGTTCCCTGCAAACCAAAGGCGTCTACAAGCCGCCGCCCTGCCTCGGACTGGAGTGAGGCGAATCGGAGTTTCCCCGCCCGATCGTTCCGGATGAGAAAGTCGACGGTGTGGTTGCAAAGGGTGCAGTCCCCGTCAAAAAGAACGACTTGGAAGGGGGAGTCCGGGATGGATGAGGACATGGCTCAAGCGGTACCCACCCTGTGGCAGGGGGTGCAGTGCGGGTTCCGGGATATTTTGATCGAAGCAGATTCAGCCAATGCAAGCCCGCGCCCGACGGTCGAGAACTTGGGGTGAAATTTCCGCCAAATCAATACACGCGACTAAATCTTGGGCGGCAATGCAATGGGAGGAAGAACTCCCCCCGCACTCCGGGCCGCCTCCCGGTTTGAATCCCGGATTCTACGGTACACTTCGTCCCGGTAGACGGTTAGATCGCGCGGGGCGATGATTCCGAGTTTGACGGTGTCGTTTTCAATCCGGGCGACACGAATCTCGATATGATCACCAATGATCACACTTTCCCCTTCGCGGCGAGTCAGGATGAGCATGGTTTATGGGGGCTACACGGAGGGTGTCGTGCCCGCCCCCGGGCCTTCTTCGGGGACCGCGCTCCGTTGATTAACCAGCACATGCTCTGTGGAATACCGGTGGCTGTCGGAAAAAATTATCTGCCTTCCCCTGCCCGTTCTGCGGTTGATGATGACGGGCCCGGCCAGATTCACGGTCACGTGCTGGGGGTCGATTGAACGGATGGTCACGATGTTGAGGACGAGGGCATCCGCGGCTTTCTCAATTCCCAGTTCTTCGCAGTCCTCGTCCCGCAGCGTGAGTTCGTACCGGTCAATCACACCCTCCGGTTGCATCACGACGAACTCGGGGGCACCCTGCGCCAAACCCTGCATCAGCAAAAACGGGGGACTATCGGTAACCGCCTTCAGGCTAAACTCAACCAAGTTCGGAAATCCGATCAGTCCCAGAGGCAAAAAAAGTCTCTGAGGCAGAACGGGATTCTGACCTGTTTTGTCCGAGACGGATGCGGGTTGGGGAGACTGAGCCATTCCAAAGAGTGTTGGGGGTCGTAGCAAACGCAGTAGTCGCAAAGTTTACCTTACAAAAGGCAAAGGACACGGCAAACGATCACCGTGTCCTTGCGCCAAAAACAATTTCACCCGGGATGCAGGCGCACGACCGAGCTCGGGACGGCCGGTTCTAGGCTGTTTTGTCTTCGATGTATTTGATGACGTCGCTGACGGTGAGAAGCTTCTCGGCCTCCTCATCGGGCACATCAACCCCGAACTCGTCCTCGAACGCCATGATCAGCTCGACAATGTCCAGAGAGTCGGCCCGCAGGTCGTTGGCAAAGGAGGCTGCCGGCGTGACTTGCTCGGGGTTTACGCCCAACTGCTCCACAATGATCTCTCGTACTTTTTCTTCGATGGTTTTTTCAGACATAAGGAAAGTTAAGTTTAGGATGCAAAGAATTCGTGCAAGCTCCGTGCTTTAGGCGGGCATGCAGGGGTTTGGCAACATTTGATTTTGCGTCGCCGCGGGTTTCGACCCGGCGCAACCGCCCGCTCAGGGGATCAACTCCCGCACCATGTCCCGTTCCTCCGCCAGTTCGCGCACCGTCGCGTCGATCCTCGAGCGGGAAAAATCCCCCACGGAAACCCCCTCCACCACCTGGACGGATTCGTCTGCCTGAGTGCGGATTGGGAAGGAGCTGATCAGACCCGCCGCCACGCCGTACTGCCCCTGCGAGCAGATTGCCACGCTGTGCCAGTCGCCCGCCGCGGTCGGCGTGGTGAGCGAACGCACCGTGTCCACCACGGCGTTGGCCGCCGAGGCCGCCGAGGAGGCCCCGCGCGCCTTGATGATTGCCGCGCCGCGCTGCTGCACCGTTTGAATAAACTCGCCCTCCAGCCACGCCCGGTCGGAAATCGCTTCCGTTGCTGGCCTTCCGGCGACGCGTGCGTTGAAAAAGTCCGGGTACTGCGTGGCGGAATGATTGCCCCATATCGCGAGGTTGGTGACTGCGGCCACCTCCACACCCGCCTTGCGGGCGAGTTGGGATTTCGCCCGATTTTCGTCGAGCCGGGTCATTGCAAACCAGCGCTCGGACGGAATGGAACGCGCGTTGTTCATCGCAATCAAGCAGTTGGTGTTGCATGGGTTGCCCACCACCAACACCCGCACATCGCCCGCGGCGTTCTTTTCAATTGCCTGCCCCTGGCCGATGAAAATCTTCCCGTTGATCCCAAGCAAATCCTGGCGCTCCATCCCCGCCTTGCGCGGCACGGAGCCAACCAGCAACGCCCAGTTAACCCCACTGAAGCCCTCGTTTAAATCGGCGGTGGGGACAGTCTTCTTCAGGAGCGGAAAGGCGCAGTCGTCCAGCTCCATGACCACACCCTCGAGCGTCCCGAGAGCGCCGGGCACCTCCACCAAGTGCAGTTCCACGGGTTGATCGGGCCCGAACATGGACCCGGAGGCGATGCGGAACAAGAGGGAGTAACCGATTTGCCCGGCGGCACCAGTCACAGCAACACGGATTGGATTTTTCATGGGTTAAAACGAGTCTGAAAGCGCGGGCTAGCGCGCGGGTTGGTTTTTTTGATGGGCCGCGTGCGATTCGTCCAGCTTGGAGCGCGGACGGAGGCGGGTTGGGAAAGAAAAGGAGGCGGGCCGCCTGTTTTTGCCGCGCTCTTAATTGGAATAATTCTTGATAACGAGACCCAGTGCGCCGATCGTCCCTTCGTCCCCCAATGGAACCCACCACGGATACCTCCCAACCCGATTCCTTCCCCAGCAAAAAGGGGTTGCGCCAAACCGAACAGCGCAAAGCGGTTCTTGAAACCCTGCTGGCCCAGGCCGACCACCCCACCGCGGTGGATCTCTTCATGCGCGTCAAAGGCCGCGTGCCCACGATCTCTCTCGCCACCGTGTACAACTGTCTGGAAACCCTCTCCGACTCCGGCGTCGTGCGCATCGTCAACCACGAGCGCGAGCCCTCCCGCTTTTGCGCCAACCTCTCCGAGCACGCCCACCTCTTCTGTACGGAATGCAACGGCGTCACGGACATTCCCCTGCGCAAGGCGGTTCCACCCGCCGAGGTCTGGAACATCCCCCCGGGAGCCCGCATCGCGGACCAAAACGTGGCCTTCCGCGGCCTTTGTGCCCGCTGTGCGGAAGCCGCCGCAACTCCCGCGGCACCGCGAATTTAAAGCACGCACCAGGATTCGGCCTTCCGTCCCTTTCACCAAACCCTCCCCGCAAAAAATTCCTCACCATGAGTCTGAGCATTCTCAACCTTCACGCCCGCGTCAGCGGCGGCCAACAGATCCTCCACGGCCTCAATCTTGAAATCGAAAAAGGGCGCGTCCATGCCGTCATGGGCCCGAACGGTTCTGGAAAAAGCACCCTATCCAAGCTCATCGCGGGGCATCCAGACTACGAGGTTCTCTCCGGAGATATCCTGCTCGACGGCCGGAGCATCCTCGGGCT
>JBILWF010000088.1:0-7400 GCA_044370075.1 Chthoniobacteraceae bacterium
GATTGCCCGGCGAATCCAGTGGTTCGTCATTCAAGGCAACCTCACCGTCCTCCGCGATGGTGATGAGAATCTCGTCCACAAAATCAACCGGCGTGCTGGATTCCGTGCTTCCGGGCAGGGTGGTGTTGAGTTCGCTTTCCACTTTCACGGCACCCGCCATGACCATGAAAAAAAGCATGATGACAAAGACCACGTCGATCATGGGCGCGATCTGAAAACCGCCCGCGGGGATTTCTTCGGGAACGAAATTTTTCACGCTGTTTTCATTCCCGGTTCGAAGTTGAGAAGGAAATGTCCGAAATCCCCGCCTCCCCCGCAGCCCCCATGGCTTGGGCCACGAAGCGCGCGGGCAGTTCGCGGTCGGCCCGGATCACCACGCGAAAACTCGGGTTGCGGCCCGTTGCAAACTGGCGCTCGGAGGCCTCGCGAACCTCGCGAAGTTCGGAAACAAAGTCCGAAGCGCTCTCATGAATGCGCTCCTGAAAAATAAACGCCGCACGCTGCGCAGACGGCTCCCAGCGCACATTGATGATGGCCTCCGAGCGCCCGTTGTCCTTGCGCGCCGCATTGGGCGCGATCGGCAGTTGGATGTTTTGGTCCACGCGGAGAACCTGAGCCGAGGTCACGGTCATAAAGAAAATGAGCAGCACGAGAAGCACGTCGATCATCGGCGCGATTTGAAACTCGGGCTCGCCCGACTCCAGGTTGCCTCCAGATCCAGCCATTTTTCGGGGTGTGTCGGATTGTGCTCAGCGCCCGCCGAAAGTTTTTGCAGGGCGCCGTCTCAGCCTACGCGGGAAGCTGCTGATGCGGGGCGGAATCCTCCGCGGCCGGGGAGGAAACCCAGTTGGGAAGAGCCGCGAAGAGTTCCTCGCCGCTGATGTGAAGGCCACTCATGTGTTCGTACGGCATTTTCCGAAACAGATCGCGCACGAGGTCCTGAATGTGATGCATGGATTGGGTCGAGCGGCTTCGCAGAAAGTAAAACATCCCAAACGCGGGAATCGCGATGGAGAGCCCGCTTGCCGTGGCGACCAACACCTCCCCAATCGCCGAGGAAAGTCCGGAGGGGTCGCCTATGCCCGCGGTTCCCAAATTGGCAAAGGCCTTGATCATGCCCGTGACCGTTCCCAACAACCCGATCATCGGCGTGCATACACCGATCACAGAGAGATAGTTGAGATAGGCGTTCAACCGCGAGCCCTCCTGCTGGAGCGCAGCGACCAGGGATTCCTCCACGGCGTTTTTTCCCTCGCCGAGCATACCCACCCCCGCGCGCACGACGTTGGTGAAAATACTCGGGTTCTCTTTGCAAAAATTGTAGGCCCCCACGTAATCGCCCTCGCGGAAAAGCCCCTTGATCCGGGCCTCGTACCGCTTGGGTGCCAGGCGCCCCACGGAGGTGCGCATCCATCCATCGCCGCTCAGGTACACGGTCAAAACCGAACAGAAGCCGATGGGAATCATCACCCATCCCCCCTCGTAGATTTGCTCCCAGAGAGTCTTGTATCTGATGGTGCCGGCTTTCGCATCGGAGGAAGCCGCATGGACTGCCCCGTGAAAAAAAACCAGAATCCAAAGGGCGCCACAAAGCGCAGAGAGAGATTTTTTCATCAAAAGGAAAATGTGCCGGGGTTGGAGTGAAGGACCGGCTCGTGAGATCCGGCGGGAAAGGATGTTTGTCGGCAGAGATTAAAAGCAGCCCCCGCCATGCGCAATCCCCCGGTTTTGAGCGGCATTCCTCCGCGGGATTTCACCCGCCTGCAAACCACCACCGTTCACAAGTTTTCCGGCTTGGGCCGTTCCGGGGATTCCAGCCGGGAGGCACCGCCCAGAACATCCACCTGCCACCGCTCCATGATGCGCTTCATCTCCTCAACGCGCCCGGGTTCCTGAGCGCTCAAATCGCTTTCCTCGGAGGGATCCTTCTCCAAATCAAAAAGCCCGAGCACAAGCGTCTTCGCCCCCTTGCCGGGCGAAGCGTACGCGAGTTTCCATTTGCCCTGCCGGACGGCCCACTGTTTTTCGTAAGACCAGCACAGTGCATCGTGCAGGCCTTGGGATTGCCCCCGCAAAAGCGGAAGCAGACTGCGCCCGTCCAGCGGCCAGCGCCCCGCGTTCTGCACCCCGGCTAGTTCCAGCACCGTGGCCGTCAGATCCATCTGAATCACGGGCTGGCGGATCACGCGTCCGGCTTCAAACTGTCCCTTCCATTTCGCAAAGAAAGGAACCCGAATGCCGCCCTCCCAGGTCTCTCCTTTGCCCCCGCGCAAGGGCGTGTTCTGGGAAGCGTTGGGGGCGTTGCGCGTAATCGGGCCGCCGTTGTCGCTGATAAAACACACGAGCGTCTTCTCATCCAAACCCGCCTCGCGCACCGCGGCCATCACCCGCCCGATCCCCTCGTCCATTGCAGCCAGCATCGCCGCGTAAGTCCGGCGCTTGGGATCGGTGATGGATGCGAACTTTTCCACGAGGGGTTCGGGAGCCTGCATGGGGGTGTGCACCGCGTTGAATGCGAGATACAAAAAGAACGTCTCCGCCTTGTGGCGGGTTACAAAATCCGCAGCCTCCCGTGCAAACGCCGTGGTGATGTATTCCTGTTCCGCCACCGGTTCCCGGCCGCGCACCAACCGGGTGTAGTGGTTGACTTTTGCATCCGGCCCGGCGGGCTTGTCCGGAAAGTAGCTGCGGCCCCCGCCCAGAAATCCGAAGAACTCCTCAAACCCGCGGTTTAGCGGGTTGCAGGCTTCCTCCTCGCCGAGGTGCCATTTTCCAACCAACCCCGTGCGGTATCCCTGCCCGCGAAGGTACTGCGCGACGGTAGGCACCTCCGTATTCAATCCGGGCTTGCCCGGCGGAATCCAATCGTGAACCCCGTCCCGTTGGTGGTAGCGTCCCGTCATCAACGCGGCACGCGAGGGACTGCACACCGTCCCGGTGACATACCCGTCGCTAAAGCGCACCCCTCCATTTGCGAGCGCATCGAGGTGCGGTGTCGCCACATCCTTGCAGCCCTGCACCCCGCAATCACTGTAACCCATGTCGTCGGCGACGATAAAAATCACGTTCGGCTTGGGCGGCGTCTGATTCGCCGGGGCGTTCCCGCACAAAAATCCCAGAACTGTCCAACCCACCAAAAACCAACTTCCCGCAGTCTGAAAAACCGAATGTTTCGCGAAGAGGCGCAGTCTCATGTGCATCAATCGGCAAAACCCTCCGCCTCGTTCACAAAAATCAGGGCGGCAGTGCGTTGTTTTTGGATTTGCCTCCCCGCGCTAGGGGACCGGCGGTGTCTCGCCAAGCTCCGAAATTTTGGATCCGTCCGTTACATTCCACAAACGCAGCACCCCGTCGTTTCCACCCGACGCGAGCGCAGATCCCAAAAGCGGCGCATGAATCGCGTTCACGAACGTGGTCGCCGCCGCAATGGTGCGCGCAGGCGTTCCATTCACCGCCACCACACGCACCTTCCCATCTCCCGAGGCCGCCGCAAACTGGGCTCCGGATCCAATGAACCGGACGGCGGTCACCTCCTTCTCCACGCCGTCCACGTTCTTTTTGCGTGCACCGGTGAGGGCATCCCAAATTTTGACCATGTTATCCGCGCCGCCCGTGACAATCGTGCGCCCGTCCGGACTCCAATCCACGCCCAGCACATGGTGCGTGTGCCCCTCGAGGTTCGCCTTCACCTTGAGCGTTGCGAGATCAATGATGCGCGCCACCTTGTCCGCGCCTCCGGTCACCATGAATTTGCCGTCCGGAGAAAAGGCCATGGACAAAATCGTATCCGAGTGCGCGCCCGTCATGCGCCGGGGTTCCCTCGCCCAATCCCGGGTGTCCCACAAAAAGAGATCCCCCTCCCGCGACGGCTCGCCCGAGGACGCGGCCAGCAAACTGCCGTCCGCACTGAATGCGAGGGCGAGCACGCGGTCCCTCAGCGGAACGGCCGTCTTCGCATTTCCGAGCACGGCGGATTGCACCCATTTTTTGCGCGTGTCCCAACCCCATACCGCGCCATCGGCGCCCACGGCCGTGACTTTCTCCGCATGCGTTCCCATGTGGGCAACGCCCCCTTTCTCGCGACGCTCCCCAAACACACCCAAGACCGCGCCGGATTGCGCAGAGCAAACCTGTACGAGACCGTTGGCCAGACCCACAATGAAAGACGCATCGCCTGAAACAAACCGCACAGAGGTCACGGCCACCGCGGTGTCTGCTTTCTTCTTGGCGGTATCGCGCTCGGCAAGACAGCGTGCGCGCACGGCTTCCTGAGCGGCCACCTCCTCCTTGGACTTGTTGACCGCCGCCGTTGCATTTTTCTCCTCGGTTTGCGCGAGGGGAATCTCCGCCTCCGCAAGCATCCGAGCTTTTTCCGCCCGCTCCAAATCGCCCTCCGCTGCCACCTTCTTCTTGTCCGCGGCATCCAGCGCCTCAGTCGCGGACTTGTGGGCCGTCTGCGCGGCTGTGTGCGCGGCTTTGGCAGCCTCCAGAGCCTTCGCCGCATCCGCGCCCTGTTTTTTGGACTCCTCCGCCGCGGCAGGCGGTGTATCGGTCTTGGCCGCAACCGATGCCACGGTCTTTTCGGCCTCCTTTTGTGCAGCCTCCGCCTTCTGCAGAGCATCCGCAGCAGACTTGAGTGCGGCCTCGGTTTCCGCCGCTTTTTTGGCGGCCGTTTCACGGGCCGAGAGAGCCTCTTCCGACGCCTTCTTCTTGGGCTCAATCTCTTTGACCTTCACCGGCAGCGCCTCGGTGCTTTTCTTCACGCGGTCCTTTGCACTGGTCTCGTTCTTCTGCGCTTCGGCGAGCGACTCCTTGGTTGCCGCGAGAATTGTTTCCTCGATTTCCAGACGACGCTGCGCCGCATCCGCCTCACGCTGGGCGCCAAAATCGCCTTTAACCGAGGACACCACCTTTCCGCTCCAGTCAAACACGCGCGCAGTGTTGTCCGCGCCGGCGACCGCGATTTTTTCTCCGCCCGCCTCTCCCGGCAGACACAAGTCCACCACGGCGGAGGGCGTCTTCCAGCTCGCCTTGGGCTGGTCCCCTTCCCCATTCCAGATCAAAACACTCCCGCTGGTGCAACCGACAGCCACGCGCTTTCCTGAGACAGAAAGCGCACGCACGTCCGCGGGCACCCCCTTGAGTTCCCGCACGAGCGCGCCGGTGGATGCATTCCACTCCCGGGCGCTGCCGTCTCCTCCCGCGGTCCACACCGTTCCCGCGGATCCGGCCCGCACCAGCGAAGCCGCCGCGGGCAGATCCACGGAACAAAGCAGGGCGCCCTTTTCACGCTGCCACACAGCCAGCTTCTTTTGCGCCGAAACCAGTGCGAGCGCTGAATCCTTTTCGAGCCACTCCATCGCGGCCACCGGTCCCGCGAAATCGACGCTACGGCCGGATGAATCGGGTTCACCCACCTTCAGCACGCGCACGGCTGCATCCTGCGCGGACGCAATCCATTCACCGGAGGCGGATACCGCGAATTGCGCTCCCGCGGCCTGCCCGCGCTTTGCGGGGGCCGAATCCTCCAGTTTCCAAAGTTTGATCTCACGGAACCCGCCGGAGGCCAGCGAACGGCTATCGGGAGAAAAGGCGAGAGCCTGCAACTGGTCCTGATGAGCCTCTGCGCGGAAGACCTCGCGCCCCGTCCCATTTTCGTAAATGAACAGCTGCGTACCCCGCGAACAAGCCGTCCATTTTCCATCGGCGGAAACCGCCACAGTGAGGATGGAGCGCACGTGCGCCGGAAGGGGCTTCCACTTGATTTCGCGCACGAGTTGTTTGCCCGGCTTTGCCCCCAGATCGATCCAGCGCTTGAGCAGTCCAATCTGACTCGGTGTCAGATTTTTGGCCTTCGCCTTGTTGTCGCGCGGTGGCATCGCGGAGTCGGCATCCTCGTGCGTGGAGGCCTTCACGAGAAGGCTCTCCGCCCCCTTGCCCGGCACCGCGGCGGGGCCCGAGTCACCGCCCTTCAAAATGTCCGCAGGGGTCTCCAAATTCAAACCGCCCTTGTGCGTCGACTTGGAGTGACACGCGACACAGTTGTCGCTCAGAAACGGGAAAACGTCGGCGAGGAAATCCGGCGCCTGCCCGCCGGCGGGTTCCTGAATCGGAATGGGCGCGCCGAGTGCCTCGCTGCCCGCGACAAGCACGCCGGCGAGGGACCATACCCTCGCCCATGCCCGCGCCCTTACCCCCTGCCGTGTGCCGAACGTCCACCGTTTGATCGCATTCATAAGCAAAGAAAAAAGAGTCCCGGTTCAAAACCGGCGTCACTTGGCTGCACCGGGTTTCGCGGGCGCCTCCGGCTTGGCTGCGGGCGCATCCGGCTGGGGAGAAGCGGCTTTTTCCGCGTCCCGCACGACAAGGGAAACGGCGGGCGAGAAAACGCTCACCACCACATCGCGTCCGGCCACCTTTGCCTTCGCCTGCGCGATGAAATACGGGAAATGCCGTCCCACGGGCAGCTTTAACGCCGCCGTGTCCAGCTCCACCTTGATGGTCTCTGCTTTCGCGTCGGCATCCACTTCTTTGATGGTTTCCGCGCCCGCAAACCCACCAGTCTTTATTTTGAGCGGCACCTTCAAGTCCGCGGTGCGCGTGAGGCGCACCGGAACGCTCACCTTTGCGCCCTTCTGCACCTCCACCACCGGCTCGCCTTCGGGCATCAGGCTCAAGGGAGCCGGCGCGTTCGTCGTGGCAATCATGACGTCCGCGCCCCGGGCAAGACGCGGCTCGTGCGGAGTCTGCGTGGTGTCCGCAACCGCCCACCGCGCGGAAGTCCACCGCGCGTTCCGCTCAATTTTTCCATCCGCTGAACGTCCCACAATGCGGACGCTCGAGAGCGCCCGCTTCAGCTCCGGCTGCGAACGCAAAATCAAAACACCGTCGTTCTTGCCCGCCAGGATGCGTCCCGGCGAACTCGTGACGCCTTCGGGAAGGTTTTCCGCTCCCAACTCAATCTCGCCGGTGAACCCCCCGCTGCGCATCGCGACGACACGCACCATCGCCGTGCCTCCCGCCCGCAAGACGCAACCGCGCGGCTGCAGCGCGCGATCATTGGCGGTTTCAGGCGGAGGCTCATTCGCCGCGACAAGCGAAAAACCGGGCTCTTCGCGCTTCAACGACACCACATACCTTCCCCCGGGCCCGCTGCGCGCGGCCCCGGATAAATCCGTGACATTCAGAGTGTACTTGCCGTCCTCCTTGCACTCAAAGCGCAGGGTGGGGTCGTTGTGTAGCGTATTTAAACGCGGCCCGCCGGTGTTGGTTTCCGGACCGTACGCCTCCGACACAAACGCGCCCGCCTTGGTCAGGCGCAGGTAGGGGTTTGTTTTGGATTCGCCCAGACGGCTCGAAAAAACCTCCGCAAAAATCACCTCGCCCTTCTTCGCCTCGAA
>JBILWF010000586.1:0-2831 GCA_044370075.1 Chthoniobacteraceae bacterium
GATGTCGATGAGTTCGCCTCCGGATTCCGGGCCCGAGGCGGGCATGCGGTTGATCTGGGGCAGCATGGTGTACTGGTCGTGGGAGACGGGCTGAAGGGATCCCTGTTCGCCCGAGTCCCTGAGCCAGCGCAGTTCCAAGGGCAGCACCGCGCTGGAGGACACGCGCATCAGGCAGCGGATCGCGTACGGTCTGGCGCCTAGGGACACCGGGCTCTTCCACTCCACGCCATCGAGCCAGACGGTGCCCCGGACCGCCGCCGGAAGCACCGGGGAATACACTCCCGGTGCAGGAGTCCAGGTGCCTTCGATAAGCAGGCATCCCGATTCGAACGGGGATCCCGCGATGCGGGTGGTTTGCGGGGTTATAGAGAATCCCGGCAAAATCTCTTTGTAGAGAGGCTGGGTCCGGGGAGCCAAAACCTCCGCGGTTCCGGCGCTGAGCGGAAAATACGAAACAGTCACCCCGCGCACCCGGCTTGGAGGCAGCACTTCGAAGGTTGCAGATTCGGAGAGGGATTGTACCGGGACGTTGTTGTCCCAAATCGTGAGGGTGACGGTGTGGCTGCCCAAGGGGAGCTCGGGGGTGATGTCCGAGGAGGTGCCAAGCACGACATCGCCTTCCTTCCACTCAAAACGTGTCAGCCACCGTCCGATCTGGTGGGTGTGGGAGGCCGAGCCCACAAGCGGCACGCGCACGCGTCCGGCCCCGGCGTAATCCACCACCCACTCGGGAGCTTCAATTTCGGCGTGCAAATAATGGCCCTCCTTGGGCTTGGGGAGGATCTCCAGCGCGGACACCTTTGCTTGGTCCAGACCGGAGGAAAAAGCGATGTCCAGAAAACCATCCGCCACCGTGGCTTCCGCCTCGCGCATCACTGCGCGTCGCGAACCCGCAGCGGCCACCAAGTCGAGGTTGGAGAAAAGACCGGTGTTTTCGATGGTTGCGGAAAAGAGGCGTTTTTGAGGGGCGGTCCAGTAGATTTCCGCAAGGTAAAGGCGCACAATGTAAGCGCCGTTTTTGACCGGGATCCGGTAGGCAAACTGGGGGCCGGTGCGCTCGGTTAGGTAAAGGCCCGGATCCGAGGTGGCCGCGATGCTGCCGGAGGCGGCGTACGAGGAACCGCCCGTGAAAAACTGGTCGGCCGCCCAGACGCGTCCTTGAACATCCGTGTAGGCGGGTCCGCCGCACCGGATGCGGAGTACTCCGGGTGGGTCCGGCGGCGGCATCACCCGCACGCGGACGGTCGACTCCCCGGTGGAGCGTCCCGAGCGCGCGGCGACTTTGAAGGCGTAAAATCCCGGTTCGGTGAACAGCACCTGGGTTCCCTGCTGGGTGGGGGCGGAAATCTGCGCCTGGGCGGGGCCGTCCGCCTGGGTCCACTCAAAGGTTGTTCCCGCGGGGGGCGTGAGGGTGAAGCCCGACTCGTCGAAGAGGGTTGAATCCAAGCGGATCTGGTTGAGGGGTATTTGAATGCTTTGATCGGCTCCGGCGCTGATCCGCAGCGGGGGGGGATCCAGTTCGAGGGGAAGCACCTCCAGGGCGGAGACCTTGGCGTTTTGGAGAACGGGAGTGAACTGGACATCCAGCGAGCCGTCCTGGACACGCACCTCGGTGCTGAGTACGAGCGGCGTCATGGGCGGCACGCGTTTGAGCAAATCCAGATTGGAGGCCAGCGGGGTGCCTTCGACGGTCACATTAAAAATGCGGGCGGAGGCCGTCTGGAACCAAATTTCGGCGAGGTGGACTCGGACTTCGTAGAGCCCGGTGCGAGCCGGGACCCGGTAGATGAAGGCTCCGGAGCGCTCGGATCGGTAGAGATGCGGATCGGCCGTGGCGGCGATGGAGCCGGACGTCGTGTAGGTGCCACCGCCAGTGAAGTACTGGTCGGCGCTCCACGCCTGGCCTTTGGAGTCGATGCAGGCCGCGCCCCCCGCGTTAATGCGCACGAGCGGCTGGCCTTCGGTGTGTCCCAAAACGCGGATTTCGCACTCGGCGGCCGAGGACGCGTAGATCCCTGTTCCCGCGCAGCGGAACCGGTAAAGTCCCGGGGTTTGAAAATTCACGGAGGTGCGCAGGGTGCCCGGCGTCAGCAGCGCTGCGGGGGCGGGGCCCGCGGTTTGCGACCAGATGCAACCGAAGCCAGGGGGAAGGGCCGCGAGGGAGCCGGTGGAGAGAGAGCCGGTGGAGAGGGAGCCGGTGGAGAGGGAGCCGGTGGAGAGGGAGCCGGTGGAGAGGGAGCCGGTGGAGAGGGAGCCGGTGGAGAGGGAGCCGGTGGAGAGGGAGCCGGCGAGAGCCGCCTCCAGCGTGGCCTGGATGGGTGCTGGCCCGATGCGGGCCGCCGGAAGGGGGCGTGCCGTCAGGGGCGGGGGTGGTCCGGCGCGCAGCGCGGTGATCTCCAGCGCAGAGAGCTTGGCGTTTTCCACCGCGGGGGCGAACTCGAGGGTGAGGGTTCCGTCGTTTACCTCGACGTCCAGGGGTATTTGCAGGGCGGCGAAGGCGCCGGCTTTCGTGACGATATCCAAGTTTGACACCCCAGTGATGCCCTCGGCTTTGACGCTGAAAATCCGTTTTCCGGGCGAGGTGAAGTAAATTTCCGCGAAGTGGAGCAGAACCCGGTACCGTCCGGTGGGAACGGGTATGGCGTACGCGAAGGATCCGCTGCGCTCGGTTTGGTACAGCGCCGGGGTGCCCGTGCCGGACACGGGTTTGGAGGCGGTGTAGGGGAATCCGCCCAGAAACCAGCGGTCGGCCGCCCAGGTTTTGCCCCCGGCATCGGTGAGGGCGCCGCCTCCCGCGCGGATGCGCACCGGTTCAAAGGCAGCCGTTGCCG